>NZ_LZJE01000303.1:0-4705 GCF_001666865.1 Mycobacterium sp. E136 | reverse complement strand
AGGCGATGATGTCGACCACCACCTCACCCGGACCGGGGTCGGGGATCACGACGTCCACGACCTCGACTGGCTCACCCTTCTTGCGTGAGATCACTCCGCGCACCGTTTGACTCATGCGTACAACCTAACGGCTGAGGGGGAACACTCGTCATATGACCGATTCGCTTCCCGCGCTGTTCCTCTCCCACGGAGCGCCGCCGCTCGTCGACGACGAGTTGTGGGTGAGCCAGTTGGCGGCGTGGGCGGTAGAGCTGCCGCGGCCGGCGGCGATCCTCGTGGTGTCGGCCCACTGGGAGTCCGCGCCGCTCACAATCGGGTCGACGTCGGCGCGGACCCCGCTGACCTACGACTTCTGGGGTTTCCCGGACCGCTACTACCAGACCACCTATGACGCGCCGGGCGCCGTCGACCTGGCCGCGGCCGTCGAGGCGTTGTTGTCCGACCAGCCGGTGCGCCACGATCCCGACCGCAGGCTCGACCACGGCGCGTACGTTCCGCTGACCGTGATGTATCCCGACGCCGACATCCCGGTGCTGCAGATCTCGATGCCGACGCTCGATCCCCAGGCACTGCTGACACTGGGCTCGCGGCTGCGGCCGCTGCGCGACGAGGGCGTGCTGATCATCGGATCCGGCTTCACCACACACGGTCTGCCGTTCCTCGACGACCCGTCGCCGGCCGCGGAGCCACCGGACTGGTCGACGGAGTTCGACCGGTGGGCCGCCGAGGCGTTCGCCGCGGGCGACGTCGACGCGCTGATCGACTTCCGTCACCGCGCGCCGGGCATGCCGTACGCGCATCCGACGATCGAGCACTGGTCGCCGCTGTTCGTCGCGCTCGGCGCGTCGCGCGACCCCGGTCAGCGGGCGCGACAGGTGATAGACGGCTACTGGATGGGGCTGGCCAAGAGATCGGTCGAACTGATTTGACGGTTGAACCGCCCGGCGTCGGAGTCCGTTGTGCAATGGGAGTGTCAGCACGCCGGAAGGACACCGCGATGACGGATATCGACCACAGACCAGCCTCCGACACCACCGATGAGTTCGCCGCGCGGATGGTGGCCGCCATCGACAACGCCAGCCTGGCGCTGTTGATGTCGATCGGCCATCAGACCGGATTGTGGGACACCATGGCCGCGTCGGCGCCGGGCAACAGCGCACAGATCGCCGCGGCCGCAGGGTTGAACGAACGCTACGTGCGGGAGTGGCTCGGCGGCGTCGTCACCGCCGGGGTGGTCGACTACGACCCGGCGGCGGGCACGTACTCGCTGCCGCAGCACCGCGCGGCGGTGTTGACCCGCGCCGCCGGACCGGACAACCTCGCGCGGGTGGCGCAGTTCATCCCGCTGCTCGCCGAGGTCGAGCAGAAGATCATCGGCTGCTTCCGCAACGGCGGTGGGTTGTCGTACAGCGAGTATCCGCGGTTCCACACCCTGATGGCCGAGGAGAGCGGTGAGGTGTTCGACGCCGCGCTCGTCGACGTCATCCTGCCGATGGCCGACGGACTGCCGGAACGGCTGCGCGAGGGCGCCGACGTCGCCGACATCGGCTGCGGCAGCGGGCACGCGATCAACCTGATGGCGCAGGCGTTCCCGGCGAGCCGGTTCACCGGCATCGATTTCAGCGACGAGGGCCTGGCCGCGGGTCGTGCGGAGGCGGCCCGCCTCGGACTGACCAACGCCGACTTCGTCGCCGCTGACGTCGCCGAACTGGACATGGCCGAAAGTTACGATGTGATAACGGTTTTCGACGCCATCCACGACCAGGCCGCACCGGCGGCGGTGTTGGCGAACATCTACCGGGCGCTGCGGCCGGGTGGAACCTTCCTCATGGTCGACGTCAAGGCGTCGAGCCGACTGGAAGACAACGTCGGTGTGCCCCTGGCCACGTACCTCTACACGGTGTCGACGATGCACTGCATGACGGTGTCGCTCGGGCTGGACGGCGCGGGGCTGGGAACATGCTGGGGTCATCAACTCGCCGCGTCGATGCTCGCCGAGGCCGGCTTCGACCACGTCGAGGTGCGCGAGATCGAGTCGGATCCGATCAACAGCTACTACATCGCGCGCAAGTAGGCTCGGCGCGATGAGCGCCCTGGATGCCATGACCGACTGGCCGGTCGACAACGCGGCCGCGGCGGTCATCGGCCCCTCCGGGGTGCTGGCCGAGCACGGCGACCAACGGCGCCGCTTTCCGCTGGCATCGGTTACCAAGCCGCTGGCCGCGCGAGCCCTGCACGTCGGCGTCGAGGAGGGCGCCGTCGAACTCGACACCGAGGCGGGCCCGCCCGGGTCGACGGTGCGTCACCTGCTCGCGCACGCGTCCGGATACTCGATGCGCTCGGCGGAGACGATGGCCGAACCCGGGACCCGCCGCGTGTACTCGAACTACGGGTTCGGCGTGCTCGCCGAGACGCTCGAGAAGGCGACCGACATCGCGTTCGACCGGTACCTGACCGAAGCGGTGTTCGAACCGCTGGGCATGACCGACAGCGCGCTCGACGGCGGTGCGGCCGCCGCGGGATACGGCGCGACTTCCACGGTGGCCGATTTGGCGGCCTTCGCCGGGGACCTACTGCAGCCGGCCACGGTGTCCGAGCAGCTGCATGCCGAGGCGATATCGGTGCAGTTTCCCGGTCTGGACGGGGTGCTGCCCGGATTCGGCGTGCAGCGGCCCAACGACTGGGGGCTGGGTTTCGAGATCCGCGACGGCAAGTCCCCGCACTGGACGGGCGAGGCGAACTCCGAGCGCACATTCGGGCATTTCGGCCAGTCAGGGACGTTTTTGTGGGTCGATCCGGGCGCTGATCTGGCGCTCGTCGTGCTCACCGACCGCGATTTCGGCGACTGGGCGTACGAGCGGTGGCGGGCTTTGTCTGACGAAGTCCTGAGAGAATTTGCCGCGGACTAGCGCAACAGGCGCCTCACAAGGCACAATAGACACGCACGACACATATTTTGCTGCGGAAGTTTCGGATCCAAGAGGCCGCTTGGGGAAGACGTCCCTCGTGGAGCCGAAGGAGTGGCAAATGCGTGCGTCGAACCAGTTCGCCGAAGCGACGACGGGCGTGGTCTACATCCACGCGTCACCCGCTGCGGTGTGCCCGCATGTCGAGTGGGCGTTGTCGTCGACCCTTCAGGCGAGGGCGAACCTGAAGTGGACGCCGCAGCCGGCCATGCCCGGACAACTCCGCGCCGTCACCAACTGGGTCGGTCCCGTCGGGACCGGCGCCGCGCTGGCGAGCGCGCTGCGCTCGTGGTCGGTGCTGCGGTTCGAGGTCACCGAGGATCCCAGTCCCGGCGTCGACGGTCACCGCTGGTGCCACACGCCTCAGCTCGGCCTGTGGAGCGGATCGATGAGCGCCAACGGCGACGTGATCGTCGGCGAGATGCGGCTGCGCGCGCTGATGGCGTCCGGTGCCGACACGCTCGCCGCCGAGCTGGATTCGGTGCTGGGCACCGCGTGGGACGAGGCGTTGGAGCCGTACCGCGACGGCGGTGCGGGCGCGGAGGTCAGCTGGCTGAGCCGCGGAGTCGGGTAGTACCCCGCCGAACGTGCGCTCGGATCGAAAAATCGGTGGATTCTTCGATCTGGTTTCACGTTCGGCGAGGCGCCAATACCTTGAGCGCGCCGGTGACGGCCGACACCTCGACCGGTAGCGGGCACATGTACTCGCCGTCGGCGTAGGCGTTGATGCCGGGCGAGTCGACGGTGATGGTCTTCGCACGGGCGGTGCGGACTTCGTCGAGGTCGACGTGGGTGCCCTTGAACACGGTGGGAAACAACCGGATCAGCCGGGTTCGCGACGCCGACGCCACCATCGTCACGTCGAGCAGACCGTCGGTCGGGTCCGCGCCCGGACAAATCCGCATGCCGCCGCCGTAGCTGCGGGTGTTACCGAACGCCGCCAGCGTCAGCTCGGTCGCCATCTCCTCGCCGTCGAACGAAAGTCGAAACGGCAAGAGCCGCAACTGCGATAGCTCGGCGACCATCGCGAGGTTGTACCGCATGCGACCATGCGGCCACCGCATCCGGTTGGTCCGGTCGGTCACCAGCGAGTCGAAGCCGGCGGCCATCACGGTGCCGAACCACTTCTGCGTGCCGTCCGCGCCGCGGATGTGGCCGAGGTCGATGGTCCGGGCGCCCTGAACCAGTCCGTCGACCACCACGTCGGCGGCGGCCTCGGGATCACGTGTCGGGATCTTGAACTCGCGCGCGTGATCGTTGCCCGTGCCGGCGGGGATGATGCCCAGCGGTATGTCGGTCTGCGCAAGCACTTGCAGCGCAAGGGAGATGATGCCGTCGCCGCCGACGACGACCAGCGCGTCCATTCCGCGTTCGAGCGCACCCTTGACAAGAGTGCGGGCATGCGCCGCGTCGGTGCCCGCGATCGCGACGACGTCCACGCCGCGCCGATGGAACTGGGCGACAGCGCGTTCGGCCGCATGCGGAGCGCTGCCGTGCCCCGAGGCGGGGTTGGTCAGCATCGTGATGCGGCCGCCCACCGTCATGGGATCAGCTTGCCGGGGTTGAGGATTCCCGCGGGGTCGAGCGTGTCCTTGACGGCGCGCAGGATCGCGACGCCGAGGTCGCCGATCTCGTCGCGCATCCACGGCCGGTGGTCGGCGCCGACGGCGTGGTGGTGGGTGATGGTGGCACCGGTGCGGATGATCGCGTCGGACGCCGCGGCTTTCGCCTTGCGCCAC
>NZ_LZJE01000302.1:0-18299 GCF_001666865.1 Mycobacterium sp. E136 | reverse complement strand
AAGAACGGCCTCACCGAGGACGACGTGCTGATGGCGGTGCTCGAGGCCGGCGCCGAGGACGTCAACGACCTCGGCGACTCCTTCGAGATCCTCTGCGAACCAACCGATCTCGTCGCGGTGCGCACCGCGCTGCAGGACGCCGGCATCGACTACGAGTCCGCCGAGGCCGGCTTCGAGCCGTCGGTGTCCGTACCGCTGGATGCCGACGGCGCGCGCAAGATCATGAAGCTGGTCGACGCGCTCGAAGACCTCGATGACGTCCAGGACGTGTACACCAACATCGACATCTCCGACGAGGTCGCGGCCGAACTCGACAACGAGGGCTAGAGGGGCAGCGCCACGCGGTAGTGGCGGGAGGCGAACAACCAGTTCCCGTCGATGCGTACGAGTTCGTCGACATACTCGCCGACCAGCTGGCGCACCGGCTGGTCGCGCACGCGCATGAACTCCAGGCAGTACGAGCGTGCGTCCGCGCGGTCACCACGCACGGTCACCGACGCCATCTGGGTGAAGAACGCCATCTGCTCGATGGCCGTGAAGATGCCGTGCCAGTGGTCGCGCAGTTCGCTCTTGCCGTGACACTCGCCGCCCGAGCCCGTCCTGCGGCCGTCCTCGGTCCAGCACGCCAGGTACGTGTCGAGGTCCTTGCGGGTGACCGCGTCGCTGTAGATTTCGAGGCGCTCACGGATGAGCTGTCTGTCTTTGGCCGGCCCGACGAACGTCATTGGCCCATTATCGGGACGACCACGAAAGAGCGGAGACCGCGGCATGGCCAGGGTGACGGTGACCGATCCGGAGGGGGAGACGGTGACGGTGAGGCGCTGGTGGTGGCGAACCCTGCCGTGGCAGACCGGATTCGAGACCCTCGACGCGTTCCTCTTCCTGCTCATGCTGCCGTTCATGCTGATGTGGCCGGTCTGGCTGCTGCTGAAGTGGCTGGGCGTTTCGTGGACGGTCGTGATCGAACGCGGCGGCGAGCGGATCGGCCGCGAACGCGTGCGCGGCTGGCGCCGCTCCGGCGAACGCGTTTACGAGATCGCGGCGTCGGTGCAGGCCGGTACGTACCCCGTCGAGGAGTCGGCGGCCTCCTGACGCGCGGCTCAGCCCCGGCCGTTGCTCCGCACGAGCTCGTCGTCTTCGCAGTCGATTGTGTGGTCGAACGCCTTGGCGCGTTCCTCGGCCTCCGGGCTGCCGGAGAACATCCCCGCCGCGACGCGCTTCGTCTCGCCCGCGACTTCGCGATCGGTCTGCGCCTCGGGCGCGGGCGCCGCCGGTTCGATGCGCTTGATCGGCACCACACCGCCGGTGCGCTGCACCCAGTCGACCAGGCCCTCGCGCACCGCGCACTGCAGGTCGAACAGCGCGCCGGCGTTGCGCGCGCTGACGACGATCCGCACCCGGACCACGCCGCTCACCGCGTCCGTCACCTGCAGCACGCCCCGGCGGCCGTCCCACAGGTCGCTTTCGGCCAGCAGCCGGTCCAACTCGGCGCGCATGTCGTTGAACGGGACATTGAAGTCGACGTCGAACTCGACCGCGCCCATGATCTCGGTCGCGCTTCGGGTCCAGTTCTCGAACGGCTCGGTGGTGAAGTAGGTCGACGGCAGCACCAGTCGCCGTTCGTCCCAGATCCGCACGACGACGTAGGTCAGCGTGATCTCCTCGATGCGGCCCCACCACTGCCCGTTTTCGAGCTGCACGATGTCGCCAACGCGAATCGCGCCGGAGAACGCGATCTGCATCCCGGCGAAGACCGCACCCAGCGACGTCTGGGCGGCCAGGCCGGCGACCACGGACAGCACACCGGCGGAGGCGAACACGGTGGTGCCGATGTCGGAGAACGACGGGAACGTCATGAGGATGGCAGCGCCGCCGAGGACGACGATGATCGCGATCGCGAGCCTGCGCAGCACCGTGACCTGCGTGCGCACCCGCCGCCACAGCCGGTCGGCGTCCGAGATCTCCTCACCGCCGCCGCCGTAGCGTGCGATCATGCGCCTCTCGGCGACGCGGACGAGCCCGGTGACCAGCCAGGTGATCGACACGATCATCAGGATGAGCAGCCAGTGGTCGACCCAGCCGCGCCACGAGTCCGCGGTGTCCGACGTCCGCCGGACCGCGACCGACGCCGCGATCACCATCAGGAGCATGCGCACCGGCTTGCGGGTGAGCACCTCGATGTCTTTGAGCAGTGCGCTGCGGCGACTGATGCGCGCCATCAACCAGGTCACCACCACCCCAAACACGTAAACGGCGGCGATAGCCCCGGCCGCCCACGCGATGGTGACGGCGATATTGGTTGCGGTCTGCAGTTCGGTCTCGTCCGGCATGGGGATGGAGTCACTCCACGAATCGGGATCAGGTCCCCTGTCGCGTAGCCGTGTTGCCGCAGAGGGAAACATCGGCTTCGGGGCGTCGGACGCGGATTCTGCCGTCCCACAAGCACAATTGGCGCGTGGCAGTGGTACGCGACACAGGCGGCACCGAGTGGCAGATCACCAGGCGGTGGTGGCCGTTTCCGGGCGACGCGCTCGATCTCACCTTCGGTTGGCTGGAGATCCTCGTTGGGGCGCTGTTCGTGGTGCTGTGGCCGTTCTGGCTGCTCGCCAAGTTCTGCGGGGTGCGCTGGGTGATCACCATCGAACGCGACGGGCATCAGGTGGGCCGCGAACTGGTGCGCGGATGGAACAGGTCGAAGGGCCGCATCAACGAGATCGCGGTGGAGATCGCCGCGGGCGGGCGCGGCGGGCAGTTCGTGATCTGAGCGGGCGTGTCCTGCCGGGCACCGGCCCGCGGGGCGGTTAAGCTCTCGAACAAGTGTTCACAGAAGGGCCGGACGTGCGGGTGATGGGAGTCGACCCCGGGTTGACGCGCTGCGGACTATCCGTCATCGAGGGCGGCACGGGTCGCCAGGTCACCGCGCTCGACGTCGACGTGGTCCGCACCCCGTCCGGTGATCCCCTGCACCGTCGCCTGCTGGTGATCAGTGACGCCGTCGAATACTGGATGGACACCCACAAACCCGACGTGATCGCGATCGAGCGGGTGTTCTCCCAGCAGAACGTCTCGACCGTGATGGGGACCGCCCAGGCCGGCGGCGTGATCGCGCTTGCGGCCGCCCGCCGCGGCATCGACGTGCATTTCCACACCCCCAGCGAGGTGAAGGCCGCGGTGACCGGCAACGGCAACGCCGACAAGGCGCAGGTCACCGCCATGGTGACCAGAATCCTTGCGCTGCAGACCAAACCGACGCCGGCCGACGCCGCCGATGCGCTGGCGCTGGCGATCTGCCATTGTTGGCGCGCACCGATGATCGCCCGGATGGCGGCGGCCGAGGCGCTGGCCGCCGAACAACGACGCAAGTACAAGGCGACGCTCAAGGCGAAAGCGAAGGCGGCACGATGATCGCATCCGTTCGCGGCGAGGTTCTCGACATCGCGCTCGACCACGTGGTGATCGAAGCGGGCGGGGTCGGCTACAAGGTGATGGCCACCCCGTCGACGCTGGCCACGCTGCGCCGGGGCGCCGAGGCCCGGTTGATCACCGCGATGATCGTGCGCGAAGACTCCCAGACGCTCTACGGCTTCGCCGACGGCGACGCCCGCGACCTGTTCCTCACGCTGCTCGGGGTGTCCGGAATCGGGCCGAGCATCGCGCTCGGAGCGCTGGCGATGTACGACGGGCCGACCCTGCGTCAGGCCATCGGCGAGGGCGACATCACCGCGCTGACCCGCATCCCGAAGGTGGGGAAGAAGACCGCCGAGCTGATGGCGTTGAGCCTGCGCGACAAGGTCGGCATCGCTTCACCGTCCGGCGCAGCGACGGCGAGCGGACACGCGGTCCGCGGCCCGGTCGTCGAGGCGCTCATCGGGCTCGGGTTCGCCGCCAAGCAGGCCGAGGAGGCCACCGACAAGGTGCTGGCCAACGACCCCGAGGCCAACCAGTCGACCGCGCTACGGGCGGCGCTGTCCATGCTGGGTAACAAATGAGCCGGTTCACCGACGACGAAGACGACGCCGAACAGCGTGAGGTCTCTCCCGCGTTGACGGTCGGCGAGGGCGATATCGACGCGAGTCTGCGCCCCCGGTCGCTGCGGGAGTTCATCGGCCAACCGCGGGTGCGTGAGCAGTTGCAACTGGTCATCGAGGGCGCCAAGAACCGCGGCGGCACACCGGATCACATCCTGCTCTCGGGCCCGCCCGGGCTGGGTAAGACGTCGTTGGCGATGATCATCGCCGCCGAACTCGGATCTTCGCTGCGCGTCACCTCGGGACCGGCACTCGAACGCGCCGGCGACCTCGCGGCAATGCTGTCGAACCTCGTTGAGCACGATGTGCTGTTCATCGACGAGATCCACCGCATCGCCCGTCCGGCCGAGGAGATGTTGTACCTGGCGATGGAGGACTTCCGCGTCGACGTCGTGGTGGGGAAGGGTCCCGGGGCCACCTCGATTCCGCTCGATGTCGCGCCGTTCACCCTCGTCGGGGCCACCACCCGATCGGGCGCGCTGACGGGGCCGTTGCGCGACCGGTTCGGTTTCACCGCCCACATGGACTTCTACGAACCCTCCGAACTCGAGCGGGTGCTGTCGCGTTCGGCGGGCATCCTCGGCATCCAGTTGGGCGCCGACGCGGGAGCCGAGATCGCGCGCCGCTCGCGGGGAACGCCGCGCATCGCCAACCGGCTGCTGCGCCGGGTCCGCGACTACGCAGAGGTGCGCGCCGACGGCGTGATCACCCGCGATATCGCCAAGGCGGCGCTGGAGGTCTACGACGTCGACGAGCTCGGCCTCGACCGGCTCGACCGCGCCGTATTGTCCGCGCTGACACGCAGTTTCGGCGGGGGCCCGGTCGGCGTGTCCACTCTCGCGGTTGCGGTCGGCGAGGAGGCGACGACGGTGGAAGAGGTGTGTGAGCCGTTCCTCGTGCGCGCCGGGATGATCGCGCGCACACCCCGGGGACGCGTGGCCACCGCACAGGCGTGGACACATCTCGGCCTTACCCCGCCGAGCGGAGTGACGGGTTTGGGACAGGCGGGTCTTTTCGACTGAGGAGGACGGCGATGGGCAGCGGCACGATCAGGCTGGGCGGGTTGCTCGGCGTGGCCTCCGCAGGTGTGATCGTGCCGGCGTATCTGGTCGGCTCACCCGAGACGCCGCAAGACGCCGGCGGAGTGGACGCTTATTTCGACCATGCGGCAACGTTTCTCACCCTGAACGGCACCCTGCCGCTGCTGCATCTGCTTTTCGGCCTGCTGTTCGTCGGGGTGCTCGTATCGGTGTTGCGGTCGGCGGCCGGGCCCACCGGCGCGGTGTACACCGCGGCGCTGGGCGGTGCGATTTTCCTCGCGCTGACCGCGGCCGGGCTGGCCGCCGAGGTCGCGATTCCGGCCGCCATCGTGCGGTTCGACGATCTCACCGTGACGTCCTACTCGCAGCCGTTCCTCGGCCTGGCGGTGTGGCTCTATCACTACAGCCACATCGGCTCGGCCGCACTGATATTCGCCACCGCCTACATCGTCTGGCGCACCGGTGTGCTGCCGAAGTGGTCGGCGGCCCTTGCGGTGCTCGGCGTGCCTGCACTGCTGCACACCTGGATCGGGCTGCCCGGTGCGTACGCCGTGGTGGTTTGGATGGCGCTGATCGGCCTGGTCATGTTGGCGATACCGCCGGTGGTTCGAGTGGAAAGCGTGGGCGTGTGATGGGTTATGCCGGTTTGTTCTTCGCGGGGCTTGCGGCCCTGCTGCACATCTACATCTGGGTCATGGAGTCGCTGACGTGGACGTCGCCGCGCACCAGGGCGACGTTCGGCCTCACCGAGGAACAGGCGTTGGCCACCAAGGAGTTGGCGTTCAACCAGGGCTTCTACAACCTGTTTCTGGCCATCATCACGATCGCAGGGATCGTCATCGGCGGCCTCGGCTGGGTCGGCCTCGCGCTGATCTTCGCCGGTGTCGGCTCCATGCTGGCCGCGGCGCTGGTGCTGTTGCTGTCCTCACCGGACAAGGCCAGGGCCGCTGTGACACAGGGGATCTTCCCGCTGATCGCGATCGTGTTGCTGATCCTGGCTGTGTCGCTGTAGGGCCGGGTGCGCCGAACGTGCGGCCACTGCGGTCTTGTCGGGGAGATCTCGCAGCGGCCGCACGTTCGACGTCGCCCTAAAGCAATCCCAGCAGCTGCAGGTCGGTGACGTACTTGACGATGACGTCACGCGTCACGTGCGGAATGTCTTTGTCCGGACCGATCTTCGCGTCCTGCACGGCGGTGCGGAACCGATCGGTCGGCGCCATCGAACCCCGGATCGGGGTCTCGGGCCGCTGGTAGTTGTGCAGCAGCGGGAGCAGCGACGCCTGCCGCTGTCGTTCGGGCAACCCGCGGATCGCAGTGTCGAACCGCTGTAACCACGTGGCGTAGTCACCGACCCGTTCGACCGGATATCCGGCGTCGACCAGCCAGTCGACGAACTCGTCGAGCCCGATGCCGTCGTCGTAGGGGTTCATGACGTGATACGTCTCGAAGCCCGGTCCGCCGTCGTGGCCGACCTGCGCGCCCAGTGTCGAGATGGCGTCTGCGATGAACTCGACGGGGAGACCGTCGTAGTGCGCGCGTTGGCGGTGGCCGTTCTCGTCGACCTCGTAGAACGAGAAGGGCGCGATGCCGGTCGCGACGAGGCTCAGGATCAACCGCGTGAACATGTCCGGCACGTTGAGCTGACCCGCGTAAGTGGTGTCGGCCAGGATCATGTCGCAACGGAAGACCGCGACCGGCAGCCCGCACAGGTCGTGCGCCTCGCGCAGCAGCACCTCACCGGCCCACTTGCTATTGCCGTAGCCGTTGGCATAGGTGTCGTCGACCTGGCGCGTCGCGCTGATCACTCGGATGTCGCCGTCCTCGGTGAATTGTCCGGGGGCGATGCCCGCGCCGACACCGATCGTCGATACGTACACGAACGGCTTGATCTTCGTCGTCAACGCGATGCGGATCAGTTCGGCGGTGCCGACGGCGTTGGGCCCGAACAGCTGGCTGTAGGGCAGTACGTGGTTGACCAACGCGGCCGGGTCGACGATCAGGTCCACCGTGTCGGCGAGCCGCTGCCACGTCCGGCGGTCGAGGCCGAGATCGGCCTCACCCTTGTCGCCGGCGATGACCTCGAGATGATCGGCGGCCAATTCC
Source organism: Mycobacterium sp. E136 (assembly GCF_001666865.1). Classification (NCBI taxonomy): domain Bacteria; kingdom Bacillati; phylum Actinomycetota; class Actinomycetes; order Mycobacteriales; family Mycobacteriaceae; genus Mycobacterium; species Mycobacterium sp. E136. Next base: position 11,128 of record NZ_LZJE01000302.1, on the reverse strand, counting down.
CGGTAATGACGCAGCAATCGGGGATCGCCCGAGTCGAACGTCCGGTCCAGCCGGTCGCGCGCCGACGCATCGTCCTTCGCGCGCACCAGGCAGATCACCTTGCCGCCCACCATTGCCATGCGCTCGAGCCACTCCAGCGCCAGATAGCGGCCCAAAAAGCCCGTCGCGCCGGTCAACAGCACGGTGCGCACCTCGGTGCTCGGGCCGGGCAGCGACGGCGCAGCCGTCAGGGTGGCGTCGTCGAGGAACTTGTTCAGTGTCAGGTCGCTCGCGTGTACCTCGGTGGCGTCCCGACCGTGCACCGATGCGAATGTCGGCCTCTTGGAACCGGGTTCGCGCGCCGATTCGATGTAGGCGGCGAGTGCCGCCAGATCGTTCGCCGGGCTGACGATGACGCCGACCGGCACCTCGATGTCGTAGATCTCGTTCAGCAGGTTGCCGAAGGTCAACGCGGACAACGAATCCCCGCCGAGGTCGGTGAAGTGCGCATCGGGCTGCAGATCGGCGGCCGTCGCGCCCAGCAGGGCGCCGGCGGCCCGGCTGATCGTCTCGATGACCGGCTTCTCGGCGCCGTGTTGGCGCAGGGCGCGCAGTTCTGCGGCCTGGCTGTCGGCCAGCTCGGTGTAGAGCGCCTCCAAGCGTTCGCCGTAGTGCTCCTTGAGCTTCGGACGCGCAAGCTTGCGAATACCCGTGAGCAGCGCGTTCTCGAGCGTGAACGGCGTTGTCTCGACGATGAAGTCGCGCGGAATCTCATACGACTGCAGGCCGGCCGATCTCGCGACGTCCTGCAGGGATTCGCTGATCGTGGTCTTCAAGGCCTCGCCGTCGTAGCGGGCGAGCGCGTCGTCGGTCGGCACGATCACCGCGAGCAGGTAGGAGCGGGCGCTGTTGCCGTAGACGAAGATCTGGCGGATCAGCGGGCTGGTACCGAACGCCGCCTCGAGTTTGGCGACCGTGACGAACTCGCCCTGCGACAGTTTGAGCACGTTGTTGCGACGGTCGAGATAGACCAACTGGTCCGGCCCGACCTCGGCCACGATGTCGCCGGTCTTGTAGTAGCCGTCGGCGTCGAACACCGACGCGGTGATCTCGGGCCGCTTGTAATAGCCGGGGAACATCGTCTCCGACTTCACGAGCAGTTCGCCGCGCGGATACGGACGGTCGGTGTGGTAGTACCCGAGATCGGGGACGTCGGCCAACCGGTAGTCGATGACCGGCGGCCGCGACACCTGTCCGTCGACGAAAACCGCACCGGCTTCCGTGGATCCGTAGCCGTCGGTCAGGTGCAGGTCGAGCAGCGATTCGACGAACGTCTTCATCTCCGGCGAGATCGGTGCGGACCCCGTCATCGCCGAGACGAACCGGCCGCCCAACAGGTTCTGTCGCAGATCGGCGAGCACATCGGTTTCGGCTGCCCAGCGGTCCACACCGTCGGCGGTACGGCGGTCGACCTCGCTCTGGAACTGCTGGAACATCATGTCCCAGATGCGCGGCACGAAGCTCAGCTGCGTGGGACGCACCAGCGCGATGTCGTCGAGGAACGTCGAGAGATCGCTTCTGGCAACGAAATACGCGGTACCGCCTGCACCCAGAGTGGCGTACAGGATGCCGCGGCCCATCATGTGGCTCATCGGCATGAAGTTCAACGTGATCGACGGAAGCGCCTGTCCGCCGCCCCACATCGCCATGCTCGACCGGCGCCACGAGTTGGCCACCATCGTGCGCTGGTACATCGCGCCCTTCGGCGCGCCGGTGCTGCCCGAGGTGTAGATCAACAGCGCGAGCTCGTCGTCGTCGAGGTCGGCGGGCGCGGGTGCCGGCAGCGCACGGCCGCGGACGATCACATCGTCCAAAGTCTCGACCCGAACACCGGTTTCGCCGAGGCGCGCCTTCGCGGCGTCGAGTGCGGCGCGGTGGTCGTCGACCTCGGGGTGGTAGTCGAACACGATCAGGTGTTGCGGGAGGTGGCCGGTGAGCATCACCTCGACCGCGTCGTCGAGGAAATCCACACTCGACGCCATGGCCACCGGTTTGGTCTCGACGGCGATCGGCTGCAGCTGGGCTACGGCCGCGCTGGTCTGCAGAGGCACGGAGACGGCGCCGAGGTGCAGTAGCGCCATGTCGACGGTCGTGTAGTCGATGCTGGTGAACCCGACGATCGCGACACGGTCACCCGTGCGTACCGAGGCTCCCGCCAACGCGGCGGCCGCTGCCTGGACGCGGTCTGCCAACTCGCGATAGGTGATGGTGTCGAACCGGGGGAGCAGTTGGGCGGTCGTACGTCCGGTCCCCGGATCGGTGAGGAAGTCGACGGCGCGTTCACCGAGCGCCGGGCGGTCGGCGTAGCCGTCGAAGATGGTTCGGATGAGCTCGGGGACGGAGAGGTCGGTCGCTTCGATGGCCTCTGCGACCTGCTCTGAAGGTCGTGCGGCGGCGAACTGCGGATCGGTTTCGAACAAATCGGAAATACGGCGCTCGAGGCGCGCCTCGCGGGTATCAGTCGTCATCAAGAAATCCTTCGGACGAATGTGGATTGTGGGGGCGCGACATTGCGTCCATCAAAAACATCGATAGTCGAACTAAAAGTATTCCCTCGGCGGCTGGGAACTTGCTGTGAGCACGAGCAGCGCTTTCTGCCAGAGCCCGCCGCGCCTGGTCAGCGGATCGCCGGGAACACCCTCGCGGGATCGGCGCGCCCTGCGAGCACCTCGACGGCCAGCGTCGCATCGGGCACGCAGATCAACAGGTCCCGCGTGGCGTTCAGCGCCTCCGCCGACGGTTCGACGCCGCCGACCGCATCGGCGAGGTCGAGCAGGTGCACCGTCGCCTCCATGAGCGCGGTCTCAGCGACGACGGCCAGCGTCGTGCTGCCGACGACCGGATACGCGATCGTGGTCTCCGTGGTCATCGGCGTGGCACGCAGCACCCGCGCGCTCTCTTCGAATCGCCGGGCTGCCGCCCGCGGTGTCAGCGCTGCGGACTCCGAAACTGCTTGTTCGGCAAGGCTTTCAGCGTTGGTGTTGGCGACTCCGTCGGGTTCGTTGAAGCGGCGCAGCAGGGTCGCCGCGTCGGTGACGGCGGCGGGACCGTCGATCACAGCGCCGGTGAGACGGTCGAACATGGCCGGTTCCGGGCAGACGTGGGCGAGCAGCGCCGCGACGTCCCAGCCCCCGCAGCGCGTGGGTGTGGACCATTCGTCGGCCGTCAGTTCTGCGCACCGTCGAGCCCACCGCTGCCACGCGTCGGCCAGGACGCGGCGGGCTGCGTCACCGTCGAGTCGCATGGCGCCAACCTAGCCACCGACCGGTTACGTATGCGTCAGCGCGGGTAACCACGCCTCACGACCAAGGAGGCATCATGACCGAGACGCGAGTACATCCCCGAGGTGGGCGGATGCGAATGCCGCGCAGTCGCGGGGCCACGAGTGGATTCCTGTTGATCCTGCTGGGCGCCTGGGGCGCACTGGCTCCCTTCATCGGCCCGCTGTTCAACTTCGCGTACAGCCCCGATCAGCCCTGGATGTGGACGACCGGCCGCGGCTGGCTGGAAGTGCTGCCGGGGGCGGTGACCGTGCTGGGCGGCCTGCTGCTGCTGATGTCGCGCAACCGTGCGACGGCTTCGCTCGGTGGGTGGCTCGCGGTTGCGGGCGGCGTGTGGTTCATCGTCGGCCGCGCGGTCGCCGGTCCGTTGAACCTCGGTGACGCGGGTTCGCCTGTCGCCGCGACCGAGGCCAAGCGCATCGCGCTCGAGTTGATGTTCTTCTACGGCCTGGGCGCGTTGATCGTGTTCCTGGGTGCCGCGGCGCTCGGCCGCATCTCGGTGCGCAGTGTGCGCGACGTCGAGTGGGCCGATCGGCCCGTGACCGCGCACACGACCGCCGACGAGCACGCGCCGGTGGCGACGGCCGAACCGACTCCGGTTGCGGGCCACACCGGGCCCGTCACCGGTCCGGTCGCCGGCCACACGGATCCGGTCGCCGGTCAGCCCGCCCTGGCCGAGCAGCGGACCGAAGTGATCGGGCCGACAGCCGAGGCCGCACAACCGCGTCGGCGCAATTGGCGGGATATGTTCCGCTCACGCGGCGATCGCGGCGGGCGACTCGCCCACCGGTAACTCTCCACCAAGGCGCCCCGGACGTTCGACGTCCGGGGCGCTTTGCGCTGGCCGATCCTGTTGGGGTGACGCAGATCCCACAGGCGCGGTCCCTGCGACGAGTTTCACCGCGTCGCTGTGACCTGCATGACTGCCAGGGGCCTGCATGGAAACTAGCCTGGCTAGGTATCTGATTCGACGTGCGCCTTTTCGATCATCACCTTGGTGGCGTCCGATAGCCGACGTAGCTCTTTGTCAGGAGGCCCACCATGCCCGACAGGCCTGGTATCACCGATTCCGTTGTCGCACGGCAAAATTCGGCCACCGCAGTGTGCGAAGCGTTCGGCTTCCCGCAGGAGGAGTGGCCGATGTTCGCCCGTCTGGCCGCCGGTCCGATGACCCCGCACGACGAAGAGGCGCTGTTCCAGTACATCGACGTCAAGATCGCCGAGCGCTGCTGGAAGCCGACCGACGACCTGCTGTCCGACCTGATCGACGTCGAGGTCGGTGGCGTCGAACTCACCGCCGACGACATCTACCGCTTCGTCGCCACGCTGATCGGCGTCAAGGTCTTCTAGGCGGCTGCGATTTGTCAGCCCGTATAGGCCATGACGTGCTTGATGCGGGTGTAGTCCTCGAACCCGTACATCGACAGGTCCTTACCGTGTCCCGAGGACTTGAACCCGCCGTGCGGCATCTCGGCCACCAGCGGGATGTGCGTGTTGATCCACACGCACCCGAAGTCGAGGGCCGCTGAAACGCGCAGTGCCCGTGACACATCACGCGTCCACACCGACGACGCCAACCCGTACTCGGTCCCGTTGGCCCACGCGATCGCCTCGTCCTCGTCGGAGAAGGACTGCACGGTGATGACCGGGCCGAAGATCTCCTGCTGGACCAAGCGGTCGTCCTGGCGCAGGCCGCCGATCACCGTCGGTTCGACGTAGAAACCCTTGTCTCCCTGCCGTCCTCCGCCGACCGCGACCGTCGCGTGCGAGGGCACGTCGCCAAGGAATCCCAGCACCCGCTCCAACTGGTTGGCGTTGTTCACCGGAGGCACCCATGCGTCCTCGTCGTCGGCGGGCTTGCCGTAAGTCGTCGTCGCCGCGCGCGCCTGCTCGGCCAGCGCCTCGGTGAGGTCCGAGGCGACCCGTGCGGTCGCGAGCACGCGCGTGGCCGCGGTGCAGTCCTGGCCGGCGTTGAAATAACCCGCCGTCGCGATGCCTTCGGCCGCCGACGCGATGTCGCTGTCGTCGAACACGATCACCGGCGCTTTGCCGCCCAACTCCAGGTGTGTGCGCTTGAGGTGCCCGCCGGCGCTGACGGCCACCGCGCGACCGGCGGCGACGGACCCGGTGATCGACACCATCTGCGGCGTAGGGTGCGCCACCACGGTCGCACCCGTATCACGGTCTCCGCAAACGACATTCAACACTCCGGGCGGAAAGTGCCGGGCCGCGATCTCGGCCAACATCACGGTCGTGACCGGGGTCGTGTCGCTGGGCTTGATGACGACGGTGTTGCCCGCTGCGACCGCGGGCACGAACTTCCAGATCGCCATCATCATCGGGTAGTTCCACGGCGTCACCTGGCCGACCACGCCGACCGGTTCGCGGCGGATCCACGACGTGTGGTTCTCCATGTACTCGCCGGCCGACTTGCCCTCCAGCATCCGCGCGGCGCCGGCGAAGAACCGGATCTGGTCGACCATCGGCGGGATCTCTTCGGCCATCGTCACGTGGTTGGGCTTGCCGGTGTTGCGACCCTCGGCGGCCACGAGTTCTTCCGCGTGCTTTTCGACGTCATCGGCGAAGTCCAGCAACGCCTTCTGCCGCACCGAGGGAGTGGTGCGTTTCCAGTCGGCGAACGCCTTGGATGCGGCGGCGTAGGCGTTGTCGATGTCGGCCTCGTTCGAGATCGGCGCGGTGCCGTACTGCTCACCGGTCGACGGATCGACCAGCGGCATGGTGGCGCCGCTGACCGAGTCGACGCTCTCGCCGCCGATGAAGTTCTGGACCGTTGTCATTCGATCTCCTTGTGAGTCAGAGGTCTCGACGCCGCTCATCGAGCAAGAAGCCTAACCAAAACAGCACCGATCCGGTCGATAACCCCGCCAGGATGTGGCGTAATCCGTAGCCACCGCGGGTAACCGCAACGAAATTCGTCGACCAAGGTGGCGAGGCGGATCCGCGCGGCGGTGAATTCGCGGGTTCGTCGTGGTCGGCTGGTCGCCGGGCAAGGCCGCAATGGCACACTGGTCACTTATGGGTGCGCGCCCCTACCGGCGCTGCGCCGTGACCACAAGACCTAACGAAAGATTTCATCGCCATGGATTTGGTTGTCTTCCTCCCCCTGCTCATCGTGCTGGGTGCGTTCATGTTCTTCGCCTCGCGCCGACAGAAGAAGGCGATGCAGGCCACCATCGACCTGCACAATTCGCTTCAGATCGACGACCGCGTGCACACCACGTCCGGTCTGGTCGGAACCATCAAGGGCATCACCGACGATGAGGTGGAGCTCGAGATCGCGCCGGGTGTCGTCACCACCTGGATGAAGCTCGCGGTGCGTGACCGCATCACCGAGGACGACGAGTTCGACGACGACGAGCCCGAGTCGACCGCGGTCGAGCTCACCGAAAGCCCGAACACCAAGACCGACGGCTGAGTCCGCGGGCGGAAATCACAGCTCGAGCCCGTAGTCTTTGCGGTGCTGTGCTGACGGACCGATCTCGAGGAGACCTGACAAAACGTGGCATCGTCTTCGACGCCGGTGCACCCTGCCCGCTACCTGTCACTGTTCCTGGCGCTGCTCGTCGGCGCCTACTGCCTGGTCTTCCTGACCGGAGACAAGAAGGCCGAGCCCAAGCTCGGTATTGACCTGCAGGGCGGAACCCGCGTCACCCTGACCGCGCGCACGCCCGACGGCTCGCCGCCCACCCGCGAGGCGCTGAACCAGGCGCAACAGATCATCAACGACCGGGTCAACGGCCTCGGCGTGTCCGGTTCCGAGGTGATCATCGACGGCAACAACCTCGTGATCACGGTGCCCGGCAGCGAGAGCAGCGAGGCCCGCAACCTGGGCCAGACCGCGCGGCTGTACATCCGTCCCGTGGTGCACGTGATGCCCGCCGAGATGCCGGGTGAGACGGAGGGTCCGCCGGACGCGCCGCCGGGTGGTCCGATCCCCGGAATGCCCGGGATGCCGGGTGCACCGGGCGCCGAACCGCCGGCCGGTCAGCAGCCGCCCGGTGGTGAACAGCCGCCTGCGCAGCCCGCGCCGCCGGGCGCCCCGCAGCCGCGGCCGTATCCGCAGGAGCCGCCGGCACAGCCGGCCCCGCCGCCACCTCCGCCACCTTCGCCGGCACCCGGGAGCCCCGCGCCGGCACCGGAGAGCCCCGCGCCGTCGCCGACACAGACCAAGCCGCCCTCGCCCGAGGATGTTCCGCTGGCGCAGCGCATCGCCGACGAGAAGCAGTTGCGGCAGAGCACGGATCAGCAGATCCAGATCCTCGCCCTGCAGTTCCAGGCGACGCGGTGCAACGAGGACGACGTCCTGGCAGGCAACGACGACCCGAACCTTCCGCTGATCACCTGCGGTCGGGACGGCAACGTGTATCTGCTGGACAAGTCGATCATCAACGGTGAGCAGATCGAGGACGCCACCTCGGGGCTCGACCAGCAGCGCGGCGAGTACGTCGTCAACCTCCAGTTCAAGGGCGAGGGCGCCAAGACCTGGGCGGACTTCACCGCCGCCAACGTCGGGACACAGACCGCGTTCGTGCTCGACTCGAAAGTGATGAGCGCGCCGGAGATTCGGGAGGCGATCCCCGGCGGACGCACCCAGATCAGCGGTCAGTTCACCCAGCAGACGGCCCGTGAACTGGCCAACGTGCTCAAGTACGGTTCGCTGCCGCTGTCCTTCGAGTCGTCGGAGGCCGAAACCGTTTCCGCCACGTTGGGTCTGTCGTCGCTGCGGGCGGGCTTGATCGCCGGTGCGGTCGGGCTGGCGCTGGTGTTGATCTACTCGTTGCTCTACTACCGGATGCTGGGGGTGTTGACCGCATTGTCGCTGGTCGCGTCCGGCGTCATGGTCTACGCGATCCTCGTGCTACTCGGCAGATGGATCGGCTACACGCTCGACCTGGCAGGCATCGCCGGTCTGATCATTGGTATCGGTATGACGGCCGACTCGTTCGTGGTGTTCTTCGAACGCATCAAAGACGAGATCCGCGAAGGGCGTTCGTTCCGCTCGGCGGTGCCGCGAGGCTGGGCGAGGGCCCGCAAGACGATCGTGTCCGGCAACGCGGTGACGCTGCTGGCCGCGGCGGTGCTGTACGTCCTCGCGGTCGGACAGGTCAAGGGCTTCGCGTTCACCCTCGGGTTGACCACGATTCTCGACGTTGTCGTGGTGTTCCTCGTGACGTGGCCGCTGGTGTACCTGGCGTCGAAGTCGCCGACACTGGCCAAGCCTTCGCTGAACGGACTCGGTGCGGTGCAACAGATCGCCAGGGAGCGACGAGCGGCCGCGCACGCGACGGGACGGGACTAACTCATGGCGGCCAAGCAGTCATCGGAAGAACAGCAGACCGGCGCCGTAGAGGCGCCCGACATCGAATCGGCGACGCCGCATCACGGCTTCTTCGTCCGGCTCTACACCGGCACCGGTGCCTTCGAGGTCATCGGGAAACGGAAGCTCTGGTACATCGTCAGCGGTGCGATCGTCGCGGTGTGCGTGGCGAGCATGCTGTTGCGCGGCTTCACCTTCGGGATCGACTTCGAGGGCGGCACCAAGGTGTCGATGCCGAGCGTGACCGAGTCGGGCACCGTGACCACCCAGCAGGTCGAGGACGTGTTCAGCAAGACGCTGGGTAAGAGCCCGGAGTCGGTGGTCGTCGTCGGCAGCGGCGGATCGGCCACCGTGCAGATCCGCTCCGAGACGCTGACCAACGAGGAGACCGAAGAGCTGCGCACCGCGCTGTTCGACGCCTTCAAGCCGAGGGGATCGGACGGGCAGCCGAGCAAGCTGGCCATCAGCGATTCGGCGGTGTCGGAGACGTGGGGCGGCCAGATCACGCAGAAGGCGTTGATCGCGCTGGTGGTGTTCCTGGTCCTCGCGACGCTCTACATCATGGTGCGCTACGAGCGCTATATGTCGATCGCGGCGATGGCGACGCTGGTGTTCGACCTGGTGGTCACCGCAGGTGTGTACTCGCTCGTCGGCTTCGAGGTCACCCCGGCGACGGTGATCGGTCTGCTGACCATCCTCGGCTTCTCGCTGTACGACACCGTCATCGTGTTCGACAAGGTCGAGGAGAACACCCACGGCTTCGAGCACACCACCCGGCGAACCTTCGCCGAACAGGCCAACCTCGCGGTCAACCAGACCTTCATGCGCTCGATCAACACCAGCCTCATCTCCGTGTTGCCGATCATCGCGCTGATGGTGGTGGCGGTGTGGCTGCTCGGCGTGGGCACGCTGATGGACCTCGCGCTGGTGCAGTTGGTCGGCGTCGTCGTCGGCACCTACTCGTCGATCTTCTTCGCGACGCCGCTGCTGGTGACGTTGCGCGAGCGGACCGACCTGGTGCGCAACCACACCCGCCGGGTGATGAACCGCCGCAAGAACGCGACCGCCCGGGCCGCCGAGGCCGCCGAGGCCGACGAAGTCGACGAGCCGGAGACCGTCGGCGCCGCGGCGCGCGCCGAGTCCGCCGCACACGCGGACACCGCACCACCGCCCGACAAACCCGCGCCGGGTGCGCGGCCGGTGCGGCCGACCAGCAGCCGGACCGGACGCCCGTCGGGCAAGCGCAACACCCGGCGGCGGTAGGGCATGAGCGCCGGCATTCGGGCGGGCACCGGGCCCGCGAGGGAAGTGAGTCCGATCCGGCGTTGCGGCGTTCTGGCGGCCGTCCTGGTGCTCGCCGCGGCGTTGGCGTCGGCCTGTAGCCGCAGCCCCGCCGACAGCATCGACTACGCCGTCGACGGAACGCTGATCACCTACAACACCAACACCGTCGCCGGTGCCGCGTCGGGCGGCCCGCAGGCGTTCGCGCGGGTGCTGACGGGCTTCAACTATCACGGGCCCGACGGCCAGATCGTCGGCGATCACGACTTCGGAACCATCTCCGTCGTCGGCAGGCAACCGCTGGTGCTCGACTACGAGATCAACGCCGCGGCCGTCTATTCCGACGACAAGCCGATCACGTGCGACGACCTCGTGTTGGCGTGGGCGTCGCAGTCCGGCCGGTTCCCGACCTTCGACGCCGCGGACCGCGCCGGTTACGGCGATATCGCCTCGGTGGACTGCGCGCCGGGGCAGAAGAAGGCGCGGGTGTCGTTCGCTCCCGAGCGCGGGTTCGTCGACTTCGGCCAATTGTTCTCGGCGACGTCGATCATGCCGTCGCACGTGATCGCCGACCAGCTGGGTCTCGGCGACGACGGCGTCACCCGGGCGATTCTGGAGAACGACGCTCCCGTTGTGGAGCGCATCGCCCAGGTCTGGAACACGGGCTGGAACCTCAAACCCGACGTCGACCTGAAGAAGTTCCCCTCGTCGGGGCCGTACAAGCTGGACGAGGTGACGGGGGACGGTGCGGTCGTTCTCGTCGCCAACGACAAATGGTGGGGCGCGAAGCCCGTCACCGACAAGGTGACCGTGTGGCCGCGCGGCGCCGACATCCAGGAGCGCGTCAACCAGGGGTCCTACGACGTCGTCGACATCGCCACCGGCTCGTCGGGGACGCTGAACATGCCCGACGACTACGTGCGCACCGACGCCCCGTCGGCCGGGATCGAACAGCTCATCTTCGCGCCGCAGGGGCCATTGGCCGCGACGCCGGCCCGTCGTGCCCTGGCCCTGTGCACACCGCGCGACGTGATCGCCCGCAACGCCGAGCAGCCGATCGCCAACTCGCGGCTCAACCCGGCGACCGAGGACGCGTACAGCGCCGCCGAGGGAGGGCCCGAACCCGGGCAGTTCGTCGCGGCCAACCCCGATGCCGCGCGGGCCGCGCTCAACGCGCGTCCGTTGACCG
>NZ_LZJE01000301.1:0-5562 GCF_001666865.1 Mycobacterium sp. E136 | reverse complement strand
ACGGGCGCTACGACTGGCAGGACCGGTCGACCCCCACCCGCAAGAACTTCCAGAACTTCCTGGAGCGAGTCGTGGTCGGGCGCAAGCAGTCTCGGCATCCGGAGATTTTCGAGGCGGCCTCACCGCTGGCCCGCATCCACGCGGATGCGCCGCCGTTCTTCCTCATCCACGGTGAGCAGGACACCATCATCCCCGTGGGCGAGGCTCGCGTGTTCGCCGAGGAACTGCGCGCCGTGTCTCGAAATCCGGTGGAGTACAGCGAGGTTCGACGCGCGGGACACGCATTCGATCTCGTCGATTCGTCGCATGCGCGCCGACTCGCGGTCGAGGTGGGCCGGTTCCTCAACGGTGTCCGGGCCCGTCAACTCGAGGGTGAGACCGCCGCTGCCGTCTGACCCGTGTTGATCGGGTGCGATGCGGGAAGTCTTGTTCCATGCGCATCGTCATCACCGGAGCTTCGGGCAACGTCGGCACCGCACTGCTGCGGCGGCTGACCGAAAGCGACACCTCACACGAGATCGTCGGCGTCGTGCGACGGCCGCCGGAGCCCACCGGCGTCTACAAAAGCGTCCGCTGGCACGGACTCGACCTCGCCGATCCCGACGCGGCCACCCAACTCCGGGGCATCTTCGACGGTGCGGACGCCGTCGTCCACCTCGCATGGGGTTTCCAACCGACGCGAAACACCGAGTACCTCAACCGCATCGGCGTGGGCGGCACGACGGCCGTCCTGGAGGCCGCGCACGACACGCGGGTGGGGCGCCTGGTGCACCAGTCGTCGGTCGGCACCTACGCGCCCGGCCGGTACGGACAATATGTCGACGAGTCGTGGCCCACCACCGGAATCCGCACCTCGCCGTACAGCCGCGACAAGTCGAGCGCCGAAGCGCTACTCGACGATTACGAACTCGAACACGGGGATGCGGGCGTCCCGATCGCGCGGATGCGTCCCGGCTTCATCGTGCAGCGTGCCGCGGCGAGCGGTCTGATGCGCTACGCGCTGCCCGGATACGTGCCGATGCTCGCGGTACCGCTGTTGCCGCTGCTGCCGCTCGACCGCCGCCTGTGTATTCCGCTGATCCACGCCGACGATGTCGCCCACGCGCTGGCCAGAGTGGTCGAACGCGGCGCGAGCGGCCCGTTCAACCTGGCATCCGAGCCGCGGGTGGGCCGCGATCAGGTCGCCGAGGTGCTGAAGGCCAAACCGGTCCACGTGCCGTCGGGGGTACTCGGCGCGCTGGTCGACCTCAGCTGGCGCGCGCGGCTGCAGCCGATCGACCGCGGCTGGCTCGACATGGCGTTCAGCGTTCCGCTGCTCGACTGCGGGCGCGCCGAGGCCGAACTCGACTGGCGGCCCCAGTGGAACTCGGTTGAGGCGCTCGCCGACGTCATCGGGGGCGTGGCCCAGCAAGCGCACGCGGACAGCCCGCCGCTGCGGCGCCGGTCGCTCCTCGAACAGTTCCAGCGCGACCTCACCAAGGGGCTGCTGACCACCAGACACCTGCCGTAGATGGCGCACGACGAACCGGTCGTTATCGTCGGTGCGGGTCCCAGTGGCCTCGCGATCGCCCGGCAGCTCCGTCACGAATGCGAAGTCGAGGCGCTCGTGGTCGACCGCGCCGATGCCCCCGCGTCGTCGTGGCGCAATCGCTACGACGGCTTCCGCCTCAACACCTGCGGGTGGTGGTCGCATCTGCCCGGGCAGCGGATTCCGCTGCAGTACGGTCGCTGGCCCACCCGCGACCACATGGTTGACTACTTCGACGACTACGTGCGTCGGCAGAGGATTCGTATAACGTTCGGCGTCAACGTAAATCGGGTCGACCGTGAACACAGCGCATGGCGGCTGGTCACCGACGACGGGTCGCTCAGCGCGGCGGCCGTCGTCATCGCCACCGGCAACTACCACACGCCGACGCTGCCGGAGTGGCCCGGAATCGAGACATTCACCGGCGAGGTGCTGCACTCCGAGCACTACCGCAACGCCGAGCCCTTCGCCGGCCGCGACGTGCTGGTGGCGGGGGCGGGGAACTCGGCGGCCGACATCGCGTTGCAACTCAGCGACGGCGCCGCACGGCGGGTGCGGATGGCGGTGCGTACACCGCCGCATCTCGTGCCGCGGTCGGCCGCAGGGATTCCGGTCGACGCATTCAGCGCGGCGTTCGAAGGCCTGCCGGTGCCCGTGCTGGACCAGGCGGCGGCACTGATGCGCAAGCTGTGGTTCGGTGACCTGCGCCGCGAGGGCCTGCCCGCGCCGCACCGGGGCATCTATTCGGCGCTGCTGACCGACGAGCAGATCCCGACGATCGGTGACGAGCTGGTGCCCCACGTCAAGGCCGGGCGCATCGAGATCGTCGCCGCCGTCGAGTCGTTCGCCGGTGACAACGTGGTGCTGGCCGACGGCAACGTGGTGACGCCGGATGCGGTGATCGCCGCGACCGGCTACCGGCGAGGACTCGAGCCGCTCGTGGGACACCACGACGTGCTGGATGACGGCGGCGCCCCGAAGGTCAACGGGTTGCCTGCCGCCGCGCCGGGTCTGTGGTTCGCCGGTTACGACGAGCCCCTGATCGGCCCGCTGCGGTCTTTCCGGCAGCAGGCCACGCCCATCGCACGCGATATCGCGCAGTATCAGCGCGAGCGTGACAAACCTCATTGGCCGTCAACAAGATCAACTGCATCGGAGTCGGACCGTCGCACGTTGAACGGGACATGACGATGGCCGATCGCGACGCCGTGACCCGGCGCACACCCGCTGCGCTCGCCGACCGCCTTCTCGACATCAAGCGGATTTACCACGAGCCCGACATCGAACGGTTTCCGCGCGCACGCCAGGTGTTCGAGCGCTTCCCGGATGCCGAGCGCATCCAGGTGCTGTCGCATCAGGCGATACCGGGCCTGTACGGAAACGAGGGCAATGTCGAGGACTGGGTCCGCAACAAGCGGGAAGTGCTGGTGCTCGGCGAGAAGAAGAGCCTGAGCGCGCGACGCAACGAGCGCTCCAGCGACTGGATCGCACCGTCGACCGCGAACGGATGCGCGATGGCGTGCTCGTACTGCTACGTTCCGCGTCGTAAGGGTTACGCCAACCCGATCACGGTGTTCGCCAACATCGAGAAGATCACTGGATACCTCGAACGCCACGCCGCCCGGCAAGGCGTGAAACCGCAACCGAACCAATGCGATCCCGTCGACTGGGTTTACGACATCGGCGAGAACAGCGACTGCGCGGTCGACGCCATGGTCTCCGACAACGTCCGCGACCTGGTCGACCTGTTCGCGCGAATCCCCAACGCCAAGGCGAGCTTCGCGACCAAGCTGGTCAACCGCGCCCTGCTCGACTACGACCCGCGCGGCGGCACCCGCGTGCGGTTCAGCCTGATGCCGGCGGAGACGTCGCGGGTGCTCGACGTGCGTACGTCGAAGATCGTCGACCGGATCGCCGCGATCGACGACTTCGTCGAAGCCGGCTACGAGGTGCACCTGAACTTCAGCCCGGTTGTCGTGCATGAGAATTGGCTCGCCGACTGGTCGGAGTTGCTCGATCACATCGCCGACGGCACGTCCGACCGCACCAAGCAACAGCTGGCCGCCGAGATCATCTTCCTCACCCACAACGAGGGGCTGCACGACGTGAATCTCGGCTGGCATCCCAAAGGCGAGGACCTGCTGTGGCGTCCCGATCTGCAACAGGTCAAGCGCAGCCAGAGCGGGCAGTGGAACGTGCGCTACAAGAGCCCGTGGAAGGGTCGCTGGGTCCACGAGTTGACCGATCTGATCGCCGCGAAGCTGCCCAGCTGCCGGGTGCGGTACGCGTTTTGAGCTTCTTCGCCGGCGGCGGGATGAGTTTTTGAGCCGTCAGCCGTTTGGACGGGCAGGAAGCTGTCGGACAAACGGAAGGCTCATCATGAAGATCGTCGTCATCGGCGGAACCGGCCTCATCGGTTCGAAACTGGTGCAGATCCTGGATCGGCAGGGCCACGACACGGTCGCCGCGGCGCCGTCGACGGGCGTGAACACCTTCACCGGCGAGGGCCTGCGGGATGCGCTGCAGGGCGCGGCCGTGGTGGTCGACGTGTCGAACTCGCCGCAGCTCGACGATTCGGCGCAGGAGTTCTTCCGCACCGCCACGACCAATCTGCTCGACGCGGAAAAGGACGCCGGTGTCGGCCACCACGTCGCGCTGTCGGTGGTGGGCACCGACCAGATGGCCCCGCAAAGCGGCTACTTCCAGGCCAAGCTCGACCAGGAACAACTGATCAGCGACGGGCCGATCCCGTACACGATCGTGCACGCGACACAGTTCTTCGAGTTTCTCCCGACGCTCGCCGACTCCGCCACCGACGGCGACACGGTGCGGATGCCGCCGGCGTACTTCCAGCCGATGGCCGCCGCCGACGTCGCAGAGGGCCTCGCCATCGCCGCGGCGAACGAGCCGGCGAACCGCATCGTCGAGATCGGGGGACCCGTGGAGGTCCTGCTGCCCGACCTGATCCGGACCGCGCTGACCGCCCGCGGCGACACCCGCCGGGTCGTCGCCGATCCCGCCGCGAAGTACTGGGGCATCGACCTCGAGGAGCGCACGCTGGTGCCCGGTGCGGGCGCAACGCTGTTCGCCACGCGTTACGAGGACTGGATCCTGGCGATCGCCGCGACGGCCTGACCCGGGCGATTTGTGCACGCAGGGGAGCGCTGAACGCTCCTGAACGTGCACAAATCGCGGTGTGGACCCGTCGGCGGACGCCTCGTACGATCCAAGATCAGATCGGGTAACCGGCGACCGTCGCGGGTCCACCCAGAACGCGGTGGTGTCTATGTCTGGCCAGGGTGCAGCACAAGCCCTGCGTGGCCGTACCCGGGAATGTGAAACGCTGCACAACCTGGTGGCGACCGTCCGATCCGGCAGCTGTCAGGTGCTGGTCCTGCGCGGCGAGGCGGGTGTCGGGAAGACGGCCCTGCTCGACTACGTCTGCGAAGCCGCGTCCGGATTCCAGATCGTGCACGTCGCCGGTGTGGAATCGGATATGGAGCTGGCCTTCGCCGGACTGCAGCAACTGTGTGCCCCGCTGATGACGCACCTCGACGCGATCCCCGAACCGCAACGCGAAGCGCTCAACGTAGCGTTCGGGCGCGGAGTCGGAGAGACACCCGACCGCTTCCTGGTCGGCCTCGCGGTGCTCAGCGTGCTGGCCGCCGCGGCCGACGACCAACCGGTCCTGTGCATCGTCGACGACGCGCAGTGGCTGGACCAGGTTTCGGTCCAGACGCTCGGCTTCATCGCGCGACGACTGCTCGCCGAACCCGTCGGACTGGTGTTCGCGGTCCGCGACCAGCCCGAGCTGCTGTCCGGTCTGCCCGAGCTGCCGGTCGAGGGACTGTCGGACACCGATGCGCGAGAATTGCTGGAATCGGTCATGTTCGGCGGGATCGACCCGCGGGTGCGCGACCGCATCATCGCCGAGACCCGTGGCGTTCCGCTCGCGATCCTCGAGGTGCCGCGCAGCGTGTCGGCGACGGAACTGTCCGGCGGCTTCTGGATATCCGGTAAGCGCTCGTCGACGG
>NZ_LZJE01000300.1:0-3334 GCF_001666865.1 Mycobacterium sp. E136 | reverse complement strand
TGGCATGATGGCGTGCTTCGGCAGCGTCGCGCACGCGCCGCTGGCCGTGATGATCATGGTGGCGGAGATGACCGGCTCGTTCTCGGTGATCCCGTGCGCGATGGTCGCGGTCGGGATCGCCTACATGTTGGTGTCGCGCACCGACGTGTCGATCTACCAAGCGCAGCGGCTCGACAGGGACGCCGCCCGCGCCGAGCGCGACGCCACAGCGCGCCGGTCAGCTCCGCCCGAAACGGCTACTTGACCGGGGACTTCTTCTTGGCCTGGCTGGCGGCGGACTTCTCCGTCTTCGCACCCTCGTTGGCCAACTGGCCCCCGGCATTCTCCAGGTGTGCGCGGACGAACCACTGGAACTTCTCCAGTTCGGCGGCGTGGCCGATCAGGATGTCCTCGGTCACCGGGTCGGCGTCCTCGGCCTCTTCGATGTTCTGACGCGTGTCCTCGATGATCCCGTCGTAGACCAGGTCGAGCGCGGCGAGGTGCGCCTGCACGGTGTCGCGATCAAGTGAGTAGTCATCCCAGCTGCGGTCCTCGATGATCGCGCCCGGCGTGCCCTTCGGCGAGAAGCCAAGGGTCGCGATGCGCTCGGCAACCTCGTCGGCATAGCCGCGCACCAACTCGACCTGCGGGTCGATCATCTCGTGCACGCCGATGAAGTTCGGCCCCACCACATTCCAGTGGATGTGCTTGAGGGTCAGGTGTAGGTCGTTGTACCGGCTCAGCTGCTTCTGCAGAAGTTCAGCGACCTTGGTGGCGTCTTTGTCAGTCATTCCGGGGACTGTGTAATTGGATCTAGGCATTGAAGCTCCTTTGCACGCTCAGATGTCGTCGCTTCGACTACCCGCTGCACTGGGGAGGTAATCAGGCCCGTCGCGGGCGTCACATCTCGATCAGATTCGGGATCGCCATGCGCGGTCCGAATCGCGGCAGCACCGCCAACCCGCTCACTTCCAGGAGGCGGACCGCGCGGTGGCGGTGGGGTCGAAGCGGTTCCAGCAATTCGACCATCGCCGGATCGTCGATGGGATGCCCGAGCAGGCTCCACCCGACCATCTTCGCCAGGTGGTAGTCGCCGACCGAGAGCGCGTCGGCGTCGCCGAACGCGCGCTGGCTCGTCTCCGCGGCCGTCCACTCACCGACCCCGGGAAGCGAGGCCATCGCGGCGCGGGCCCTGGCCGGCGACCGGGCGGCCAGCCGTTCCAACGAGTCGGCGCGCTGCGCGCACACGACGACGGTGCGCGCCCGGCGCGGATCAACGTTGGCGCGGTGGAACTCCCACGACGGAATGCGACGCCAGACCTCACCGGGCGGCGGCACCCGCATGTGGGTCGGCGCCGGTCCGGGCGCCGGGGCGCCGTACTTGGTGACGAGCAGCCGCCATGCACGACGGGCGTCCTTGCCGTAGACGCGTTGTTCGAGCACCGCGGGAATCAGCGCTTCGAGCACCCGGTCGGTGCGGCCCAACCGCAGATGCCGAACGCGTTGGTGCGCGGCGGCGATCGTCGGTTCGGTGGGCGCGAAGCCGACGCTGTCGTCGTACGCGCCGAGTAGAGCGGGCAGCGTCTCGGCGAACTCACTGGCGCCCTGCCCCCACGCCTCGCAGTCAACGGCGTCGGGTGCGGACTTGGTGAGCCGCGCGGTGACCGGGCCGCTGCGCATGAGGCTGGTGCGCCAGATCGCGCCGTCGGGAGCGTCGTAGTAGCACGGGTCCTTGCGGCCGCGCCGCAGCGGTGACAGCGTCAGCGACGGGCTGACCGGGCCGTCGAAGACGACGCTGACCGAGGTGGGCATTGGCCAAGGCTATGCCGAGGCCAGGACGATCTCGGCCTTGTCCGGATAGAAGGCGACGTGGCCGGCGATCTCGCCGACGGCCGGGTAGGGCTTCTCGTAGGTCCAGATGGCGTCTTCGACCGTGGCGCCGTCACCGGTGACGAGGTGGTAGTAACTGGCGTCGCCCTTGAAGGGGCAGTACGTCCGGGTGTCGCTGGGCCGGAGTTTGTCCTCGGCGATGTCGTCGCGCGGGATGTACTGCACGGCCGAATATGTCGACTCCTGCAGCGTCAGCGCGCGGTCGGTGTCGGCGACGATCTCGCCGTTCACTCGAACGGTGACGTGTCTGCCGGTCGGCTCGACGGTGATGGGGTGCTCCGCGGTGGGTTCGAGTACGGGTCGATCGCTCATGTCATCACCAACGCGTCAGATGCTGCTTCGAATTCCGGACTTGATGCTCCTATCTCTGTTATGGGTCAAGCGGCGTCTATGGTCAGTGTGTTTAGCCATTGGCGGTAGTTGGTGGCGAGGGTGTCGTCGCGTTTGAGGCCGCGTTCGAGTCGGGAGATCGTGATTGGCCAGACGTTGAAGTGTGCTGCCGCGGCGGTCAATGTGATGTTGCGGGCTTGGCGGGTTGGACGTAGGTCGCTGTAGTCGTCGATGGGGCAGGGCTCGGTGAGGTGTCGGAACATCTCGCGTGCGATGGCCCGTTTGAGTAGACGTAGGACGTCGTTCTTGCTGCGCCCAGCGGCCAGTTGGCGGGCGACGTAGTCGCGGGTGCGTCGGTCGTGAGACCAGCGGACCAAAGCGATGCGGTGCAGGGCGTTGTTGGCGGCGCGGTCTCCGCCGCGGGACAGCCGATGCCGGGTGGTTTTTCCCGATGAGGCCGGGATCGGTGCGACCCCAGTCAGCATGGCGAACGCTGCTTCGCTGCGTAGTCGGTGACTGTTGGTTCCGGCTGTGATGAGCAGTTGGGCGGCGGTGTCGGGGCCCACTCCGTAGGCCGCCCGCAAAGCGGGGTTGAGCGCGGCGGTCAAGGCGTCGAGCTCAGCGGTCAGCTCACGGTCTTGGCGCTCGAGGTACCCGATGCGTTGCGCGAGCGCTTTACAGGCGATCAGCACCGATACCGTTGTGGGGTCCTCGTGTGCGCGGGGGCGGCAGCCGGCCAGCGCTTCGACCAGACGCAGGGTGGTGGGGTAACGGCGGTAGCGTTCCCGAAGATCGGCCGGGGCGGTCACAAGCAGGTCCTTGATCTGCTGGATAGCCGCGGTGCGGGCTTTGATCGCGCCGCGACGAGCGATCAGCAGCGCTTTGAGGGCCCCGGTGCGGGAGTCTTTGGGCACGGCAAGGCCGTGGCCGGCCAACACCGCACGAGCAGCGCTATAAGCATCGAGAGGGTCGGACTTGCCTTGGCGGCGCCGCGCCGAGCGGTCGGGACGGTTGACCTCGACGACGTGAATGTCGTTGATCTGCAATGCCTGTGTCAACCCTGCACCGTAGGAGCTGGTGCCCTCAACACCGACAGCGACGACCTCGCCGAAACTACGCGCCCAGCAGATCGCGG
>NZ_LZJE01000299.1:0-26975 GCF_001666865.1 Mycobacterium sp. E136 | reverse complement strand
CGTAGCTTCTTTCGCGGCCTATTGTCTGGACTAAGCAGGCTTGCTAACGTGCCAGGTCATGACGCGATCGGCGACGGGGTCCCTGCAGCAGTCTCGCTATCCGGGCGGCAGCCCGACGGCAGCGCAGGGCTGGCACGTCGAGCGGCTCACCGCAGCAAGCCGCCTGTTCGGCGCGAACGGTCTGCGCACCGGTCCGGACGGCCGCGTCTATGTCGCCCAGGTGACGGGCAGCCAGATCAGCGCGCTCGACCTGGGCACGGGAAAACTGGAGACGGTCAGCGCCAAGGGCGGGGACATCATCGCCCCCGACGACGTCGCGTTCGACGGAAACGGCAACCTCTTCGCCACCGAGGTGATGGACGGGCGAGTCAGCGCGCGTGACGCCTCGGGGCGCACACGGGTACTGCGCGACGACCTGCCGTGCGCAAACGGCATCACCGTGCATCAGGATCGCCTGTTCATCAACGAGTGCCGCGATGGCGGGCGGCTGATGGAACTCGACCGTGCCACCGGCGCGGAGCGGATCCTGCTGGAGAACCTTCCGTCGCCGAACGCCATGGAGGTGGGCCCCGACGGCCTCCTTTACTACCCGCTGATGACGGCCAATGAGATCTGGCGCATCGACCCCGCGGGCGGGGAGCCGCAACGAGTGGCCGCCGACCTCGGCGTTCCCGACGCCGTGAAGTTCGATGCGCAGGGCAATCTGGTCTCGACGCAGGTGGCCAGCGGGCAGGTACTGCGGATCGACCCGCGGAGCGGCGAGAAAACCCTTCTGGCCCAGCTCAATCCGGGATTGGACAACCTGACCTTCGTCGGGGACCGGCTGTTCGTATCGAACTTCACCGGTGAGATCACCGAGATCGTGGGCGTCGGCGAGACCCGCACGCTGCTCGGCGGCGGCTTGAACTGGCCGCTCGACCTTGCGGTGGGCGAGGACGGGCGGCTCTACGTCGCCGACGGCACCTACTTCTACACCGTCGGTGACGACGGATCGCTGCAAACGGTCGGGATGCTGTTCTCCCCCGGCTATCCCGGATTCCTGCGCGGCCTGGCGCCGGTGCCGGGCAATGCCTTCGTCGTCGCCACATCCGGTGGGCAGATCGCGCGCTACCGTCCGGCCGACGGCGAGACCGACTATCTGGCAGACGGTTTCGACCAGCTCTACGGTGTGGCGGTCGGGCCGGGCGAGCGGATCGTGTTCACCGAACTCGGCACCGGACGAGTGCACGCGCTCGGATCGGGTGGCACGGAGGTGCTGGCGACGGATCTGCGGGACCCCGTCGGCGTGGTGTTCGACGACGACGGCCGCGTGCTGGTCGCCGAGTCCGGAGCGGGGCGCGTGGTCGCGGTCGGCGGCGCCACGGAAACCGTGGTCGACGGCTTGACGAAGCCGCAGGGCGTCGCGACCGCCGACGGTGTGCTCTACATCGTCGACGCGGGCGCCAAGGAGGTCGTTGCGGTGAACCTGGCCGGCGGCGAGCGCACCACGATCGCGTCCGATCTGCCGGTGGGTCCCCCGCCGGGCGTGGAACCCAAGCCGCTCAAGGGGATGCCGCCGTTCTCCGGCCCACAGGGACCGTTCGCGGGCATCACCGTCGGCCGTGACGGCACGCTGTATGTGTCGGCCGACGGCGAGGGCAGCGTGCTGGCGCTGCGACGAACATGACCGTCAGCCCCACCGACCATCGCTACCTGCAGGTGGCG
This sequence comes from Mycobacterium sp. E136, assembly GCF_001666865.1. Taxonomy (NCBI): domain Bacteria; kingdom Bacillati; phylum Actinomycetota; class Actinomycetes; order Mycobacteriales; family Mycobacteriaceae; genus Mycobacterium; species Mycobacterium sp. E136. Next base: position 25,271 of record NZ_LZJE01000299.1, on the reverse strand, counting down.
CGCACGCTGCGCAAGGAGATCGTCGACGGGATCTACCCGGTCGGCTCGCAGTTGCCCACCGAACAACAACTGTGCGAGCGGTTCGCCGTCAGCCGCTACACCGTTCGCGAGGCGCTGCGCCGGCTGCGCGAGGACAACCTGATCGCATCGCGACCGCGGGCGGGCACGCTGGTGGTTCCCCGTCCTGCGTCGAATTCGTATGCCCAGGACGTAGTCTCGATCGACGACCTGCTGGCGTTCGCGGCGGGAGCCCAGCTGACCATCGAGTCCAACGCGATGGTGACCGTCGACGACGACCTGGCCGACCACACCGGGCTCAAGGCCGGTTCCCAGTGGCTGGCGGTGCGCGGTTGCCGACAAGCCGAGGGCAGCGACACACCCGTCTGTACGACCGAGTACTACATCAATCGTGCGTTCGCGGCGGTCGGTCGCCTGCTGCAACGTCATTCGGGCCCCATCTTCCCGCTCATCGAGGACCTGTTCGGGGTCAGCATCGTCGAGGTTCATCAGGAGATGGCGGCCATCACCGTGACGCCGGAACTCGCCGGCGCGTTGAAGGTCGAAATGGGCAGCGCCGCCCTGGAGATGCGCCGCACCTATACGACGTCGGACGGTGAGGTGGCGCAGGTGACCATCAACACCCATCCCTCGTCGCGGTACCGGCACTCGATGACCATGCGCCGGATCAAGGGTTAGGTTTACCCGTGCGTGTCGACGAGAAGCGCAGCGCGGACGCCTACCGGCGAGGGCTGTGGGTGCACGACACGCTGGCCGACGCGCTGCGCGATGCGGCCACCTCGACGCCCGACCGAACCGTGTTGGTGGACGGCGACCTTCGGATCAGCTGCCGGGAGCTTCACGACCGGGCGCTCACGCTGGCGCAGGTGTTGATGTCGCGGATGCCCGCCGGCAGCGTCGTGTCGTTCATGCTGCCGAACTGGCAGGAGGCCGCGGTCGTCTACCACGCGGCGACATTGGGGGGCATGGTGGTCAACCCGATCCTGCCCTCGCTGCGCGATCATGAGCTGTCGTTCATCCTGCGCGATGCCGATGTCCGGGCGATCTTCGTGCCATCAACCTTCAACAAGCACGACTACGTCGCGATGCTCGACCGGGTCACCGGTGCGATGGCCGCCCCGCCGGAGGTCATCGTGGTGCGTGGGGATGCGGGTCAGCACACTCCGTACGAGTCGCTGTTCGGCGGCGCGGGAACGGGCGTGCTGCCGGTGCTGAACGCCGACACGGTGCGCATGATCCTCTACACGTCGGGAACCACAGGCCGGCCGAAAGGCGTCCTGCACACGCACAATTCAATCCATGCCCTGATCCGCCAGATCGGAGCGCACTGGTGCGTCGAGGCCGGAGACACGTTCCTGGTACCGTCCCCGATCGCGCACATCGGCGGTTCGATCTATGCGTTCGAATGCCCCCTGCTGCTCGGCAGCACCGCCGTGCTGATGCAGCGTTGGGACCCGGACGCGGCCGTGGCGCTGATGCTCGACGAGCGGGTCACGCACATGGCGGGGGCCACCCCGTTCCTCGACGGGCTGCTCGCCGCCGCCGAGCGCGCCGCTACGCGGTTACCCGAGTTGAAGGTGTTCATCTGCGGGGGCGCTTCGGTCCCCCCGGCGCTGATCCGCAGCGCCACCGCCTATTTCGACAAGGCGGCGGTGTCACGGGTCTACGGATCGACCGAGGTTCCGGTGACCACGGTGGGCTCACTGGATGACCCCGAGCACGCGGCAGACACCGACGGCAGGCCGGGCATCGCCGACGTCAAACTGGTCGACGGTGAGATCCGCGCCCGGGGACCGCAGATGCTCGTCGGTTACCTGCATCCCGAAGACGAGACTTCGGCTTTCGACGACGAGGGTTACTTCCGCACCGGTGATCTCGGCCGGTGGGTCGACGACGGCTTCCTCGTCGTGACCGGTCGCGCGAAGGACATCATCATCCGCAACGGCGAGAACATCTCCCCCAAGGAGATCGAGGACATCCTCATCGGGCATCCGGGCATCGCGGAGATCGCGATCGTCGGTGTACCGGATGAGCGCACCGGCGAGCGGGCGTGCGCCGTCGTCGTCGCCACCGATCGGCCACCACCCGACGTCGCGGGCATGCGGGCCCTGCTCGAGGAGCACGGTGTGGCGCGGTTCAAAGCGCCTGAGCAGATGGTGGTTTGGGAGGCGTTGCCGAAGAACGACGCCGGGAAAGTGTTGAAGCATCGAATACGAGCGGCGCTGGAATGACCGCGGACGCGAGGAGCAGAATGGTTCAGGTAGCGATCGTGACGGGGGCGAGCAGCGGTATCGGTTTCGGATGTGCGACCAAGCTGGCCGAGGCGGGCATGGCCGTGCTGGGTACCGGCCGCGACGAAAGCCGGCTTGCCGAGTTGGAGCAGGCCGTCGGTGACGCCGACCGTATTGCGACCGTCGCTGTCGACCTCACCGCCGACGATGCACCGCAGCGGATCGTGCAGACGGCGCTCGACCGGTGGGGGCGCATCGACTTCCTGGTGAACAACGCCGGGGTGGGCAGCCCAAAGCCGTTGCACGAAACCGACGACGAGTCCCTCGACTACTTCCTCGGACTGATGCTGCGGGCGCCGTTCCGCCTGGCCCGCGATGTGATCGTGCACATGGAGGCGGGGTCCGGGATCGTCAACGTGACGTCGACGTTCGCCGTCGTCGGTGGCCTGCGCGGTGGTGCGTACTCCGCGGCCAAGGGCGGACTGACCTCGCTGACGCAGCACATCGCATGTCAGTACGGCCCACAGGGAATCCGTTGCAACGCAGTGGCTCCCGGGGTCACCCTGACACCGATGGTGTCCACACGCCTCGAAGACGAGCGGTTCCGCAAGATCAACACCGAGATGACACCGTATCCGCGGCTCGGTGAGGTGAACGACATCGCCAGCACCGTGGCGTTCCTGTGCTCGGACGGCGCGAGTTTCATCAATGGGCAGACGATCGTGGTCGACGGCGGATGGAGTTCGACGAAGTATCTGTCGGACTTCGCGCTGAACTCCGAATGGGTGGCGCGGCAGTGAACCTGTTTGCCCTGCTCGATCAGGCCGCGAGCCGCTTCGGCGACCGCGGCGCGGTGTATCACGGTGAGCGGCAACATCAGACGTGGACGCAGCTGCGTGAGCGGTCCCTGCGCCTGGCCGCGTCGCTGGCTGACCGTGGCGCGAGGATCGCCGTCGCCAGCGAGAACTGCCCGCAGATCATCGAGCTGATGTTCGGGGTGTGGGCGGCCGAATGTGTGTATGTGCCCATCAATTACAAGCTGCACCCGCGAGAGATGGTGCAGATACTCGAGGATTCCGGCGCCACACAGGTTTTCGCCTCGCCGAAGATCGCGGCGACGCTCGGACCGGAAACCGAGGTGCCGATCGCGGTCATCGGCAGCGACGGCTACGACCAGTGGTTCACCGCGGAGCCGTCGCCGCCGCCCACCACCGATCCCGAAATGCTCGCGTGGCTGTTCTACACCAGCGGGACGACGGGCAAATCCAAGGGCGCGATGCTGTCGCACCGCAATCTGATGGCGATGACGGTGTCACACCTGGCCGACTTCGATTCGCCCGACGAGAACTGCACGCTGGTGCACGGCGCTCCGATGTCACACGGCTCGGGCCTTTACATCCCGCCGTACGTGCTGCGCGCGGCGCGCCAGGTGATCCCCGAGTCGGGGGCGTTCCAGCCCGACGAATTCCTCGATTTGTGCGAGCGCCATCCCGGGTGCAGCGCGTTCCTGGCGCCGACGATGGTGCAGCGCCTGGTGCAGACCGGCCGCGCATGCCCGCACAACCTGCGCACCATTGTCTACGGCGGCGGCCCGATGTACGTCGAGAGCCTGAAGAAGGCGATGGCCGCGTTCGGGCCGGTCTTCGTACAGCTGTACGGCCAGGGCGAGGCGCCGATGACGATCACCGGATTGCGCCGTGCCGACCACGCCGGGGCCGACGACGCGGTGCTCGGGTCGGTGGGCTATGCGCGGTCCGGGGTGGACGTGGCGGTGCTGCGCGCCGACGGGACGCCCGCCGACGTCGGCGAGATCGGAGAGATCGTGTGCCGCGGCGACGTCGTCATGTCCGGTTACTGGCGGAACCCCGAAGCGACCGCCGCGACGCTGCAGGACGGCTGGTTGCACACCGGTGACATGGGCTCGTTCGATGACCGCGGCTACCTCACGCTGCGCGACAGGTCAAAGGACGTGGTGATCAGCGGCGGCAGCAACATCTATCCCCGCGAGGTCGAGGAGGTGCTGCTCGAGCATCCGGCGGTGGTCGAGGCCGGCGTCGTCGGCGCACCCGATGAAGAGTGGGGTGAGGTCGTGGTCGCGTTCATCGTCGGGTCGGTGTCGCCCGAGGAGCTGGACGCGCACCTGCTCGAGCGCATCGCCCGGTTCAAGCGCCCGAAGCGCTACGAGTTCATCGACGAACTGCCGAAGAACAGCTACGGCAAGGTGCTCAAGCGGGAGCTGCGCGACCGGGTGCGCTGAGCGCTGTGCGCGCGATCACAGTTGACCATCGGTTTGGGGCCGGATTCGCCGGGGTACTAACGGCCCTGCTACCTGCGAGAAGGAAATCGATGACCGACCACATGCTGACCACCGGCAGTTCGCCCGCCTCCGACTGGCTGGCGACGTCGGCGCTGTTTTTGCATGCGGGCGCGTTGTTGGCCTCCACGGCCTGCCTGGCCGCCTTCCTCGTCGGTCAGTCGACGATCGCCATCGCGGCCGGTGTGCTCGCGGTGCTGCACCTCGTCGGCGCTCGGGCCAGCCTCGTCCTCGACGGCAGCCTGGAAAAGCGTCGCCAGAGCCGCGACCGATCCGTGAGCCCCCTCGGCGAATACGCCCTGGCCGGCGGCACTGTCTGACCCTTGCCCTTTCCCTTCCTCCGCGAGCAGACGTAAAACTGCCTGAAGTCGCGCGAAAAGGGGCAGGTACGCGTCTGCTCGCGAGTGGTCAGGCCGGGGCGAAAACCGACTTGAACCGGTTAAGGGACTCCCCGATGTCGCCCTTGAGCGCTCCGGCGACGACCATGCCGATGGGACCGAACAGCGCGGGACCGCCGAGGTGGACGTCGAACGTGACGGTCGATCCGGCGGGATCCTTCGCGGCGGGCTTCACCTTGCCGATCAGTTTGACCTTGACGCCGCCCTTGCCGTCGCCGTTGAGCGTCATCGCCTCCGGCGGGCGGTAGTGCACGATCGTCCACTTGATCCGGTTCGGCATGCCCTTGACCTCGACGATCGACTCGAGTGTGGTGCCCTTTTCGAGCGTCTCAGGCAGCTTGCTGCGCCACACCCGGTGGATGCTCAGCCACTCCTTGTACCGGGCGAGGTCTGATGCGCACGACCACGCCTGCTCCGGCGGCAGGGGTACGTCGACGGATACGGAGAGTTTGGCCATGTCTCAGGGCTGCTGAGGCGGCTGCGGCGGAGCCTGGGGCGGCTGCTGCGGCTGCTGCGGGGCGTTCTGCGCGGACGGGTTGTCCTTGTTCACGTAGTTGCGCGCAGCGTCTTGGACCTTATCGACATGCTGGGCGTATTTACCCTGCGTCTTCTTGTCGACCATGTCACCGGCCTTGTCGATCGCGGTGTCCACCTTGTCGGCGTTTTTGGCCAGCAGATTCTTCACCTTGTCGAGGAATGCCATGGGCCCAACCCTACTCGTATCGCCACAGCCGTCGGCGCTCTCCCAACACCGCTCCCTGCACCCACCAGATCACTTCGATGGCGCCGACCGCGACCACGCCGATGGCCAGGCCGATCGACATCGTCTTCGCGTTGGAGATGTCGAGCATGAACAGCTCCTGCGCCAGCGGCAGGGCGAAGATCACCACATACGCCAGGCCCGAGACGACGACCAGCGCGACCCGCCACCACTGGTAGGGCCGCGCCACCACCGCGAGCACCCAGATCGCCCCGGTCAACAGGGTGATGAGCGCCGCGGTCGACGCCTGCGTCTGCTCGACCGGCGTGGCCTCGCGACCCTGATAAGCGACCAAATACGAGATGAACGTCGCGACGCCGATGACCACACCCGACGGCAGGGCCGCCGTCATCACGCGGCGCACGAATCCCGGATGCGCGCGTTCCTTGTTGGGCGCCAGCGACAGGATGAACGCCGGGATGCCGATGGTGAACCATGCCGCGATCGTGACGTGGATGGGCTGGAACGGAAACAGCAGCGGGTCGGTGCCGAAGATCTTCGACGCCAGCCCGGCCAGGCCGACGAACGTCGCCAGCAGCACCGAGTAGACGGTCTTGGTCAAAAACAGGTTCGAGACGCGTTCGATGTTGCCGATCACCCGGCGGCCCTCGCCGACAACGTACGGCAGGGTCGCGAACTTGTTGTCCAGCAACACGATCTGCGCCACCGCGCGCGACGCGGAACTGCCCGAACCCATCGCCACGCCGATGTCGGCGTCCTTGAGCGCGAGCACGTCGTTGACACCGTCGCCGGTCATCGCGACCGTGTGCCCGCGGGACTGCAGGGCGTGCACCATCGCGCGCTTCTGGTCGGGGCGTACGCGGCCGAACGTCATGTGCGTCTCGAGCGCATCGGCCAGCTCGTCGGTGGCCTCCGGCAGGTGCCTGGCGTCCATGCACTCCCCGTGCAGGCCCAGGGAACCCGCGACGGCACCCACGGACACGGCGTTGTCACCGGAGATGACCTTGATCGAAACCTTCTGCGAGGCAAAGTAATCGAGGGTGTCGCGCGCATCGGGCCGGACTCGCTGTTCGAGCACCACGAGCGCGGCGGGCGTCACGCAGCCGGGAGCGTCGGGATGGTCGACGGGCAGGTCGCTGCGCCCGAGCAGGAGCACCCGCAGCCCGGTCGATCCGATCCGCTCGGCCTCTTCGGCGACCGGCGAGCCCGGTTCGCAGAGCACGTCCGGCGCGCCGATCACCCAGTTGCCGTGCTCACCGTAGGAGGCGCCGCTCCACTTGGTGGCGGACTTGAACGGCGCGACGGCCGTCGCGGTCCAACCGGGAGGCATCTTGTACGCCTCGGCGATGGCCTGCATGCTCGCGTTCGGCCGGGCGTCGTCGGCCGCGAGTTGCGCCAGGATGTTGCCGACGTCGACCTCGTCGAGCTGCTCGAGATCCGAGACCCGCATCCCGTTCTCGGTCAGGGTGCCGGTCTTATCGGCGCAGACGACGTCAACGCGGGCCAGGCCCTCGATCGCGGGCAGTTCGTTGACCAGACACTTCCTGCGGCCCAACCGGATCACGCCGACCGCGAACGCGATCGACGTCATCAGGACCAGCCCTTCGGGCACCATTGGCACCAGCGCGCCGACCATCGCCAGCACGGAACGCCGCCAACCGGATTCGGTGGTGAACAGCTGGGTGTAGATGGTCAGCAGCCCGGCGGGGACCAGCAAGTACGTGATGAACTGCAGGATCTTGTTGATACCGCTGCGCAGTTCGGAGTTCACCAGGGTGAACTTGCTGGCCTCTTCGGCGAGCTTGGCCGCGTAGGCTTCCCGGCCGACCTTGGTGGCGCGGTAGGCGCCCGAACCGGCGACGACGAAACTGCCCGACATGACCTGATCGCCAACGTCTTTGGCGATCGGATCCGCTTCCCCGGTGAGCAGTGACTCATCGACCTCGAGGTTGGCGTCCTCGACCACCTCGCCGTCGACGACGATCTGGTCGCCGGGCCCGAGTTCGATGACGTCGTCGAGGACGATCTCGTTGGGGCTCAACTGTGCAACCACGGATCCGGCGCCGGCCTGCCTACGCACCAACGGTTTCGTCTGGCCGACGATCGCCAGCTTGTCCAATGTCCGCTTGGCGCGCAACTCCTGAATGATCCCGATGCCGCTGTTGGCGATGATCAGCAGCCCGAACGCGCCGTTGATGATCGAACCGGTGGACAGCACGATGATCAGCAGGACGCCGAGGATCGCGTTGATGCGGGTGAACACGTTGGCCCGCACGATGTCGGAGACGCTGCGCGCCGCCCGCGTCGGGACGTCGTTGGTCTTTCCTTCGGCGATGCGTTGCGCGACCTCGGCTTCGGTGAGCCCGGCGGCCTTTAGTTCGGGTGCGGCTGTCACTTGACGAACGTCCCCTTCTTGAACGTGTCGTAATACTCCAGGGTGAGGTTGTCGCCATCGAACACTGCGGTGGAAATCGTTCCCGGCGGGGCGTTCTCGGTGACGAAAGAGAACGTGAAGGTGTTACCGTCCCAGTGCTCGAGTGGCACATCGAACTTCGGGCCGAGAGCCAACCGCAGCTTGCCGTCCCGTTCGGTGATCCTGGCCGGCCCCCAGTAGTCGTTGTTGTAGGTGCCGACGTAGGACGCCAGCGGCGCCGCGGGTGCGGGGTTGGCCGGCGGCTGCTTGCCCACCAGCGACCCGACCGGCTTCTCCATCTTCTGGAACGCGGCGTTGTAGAGGCCGTACCAGTCCTCGCGTACCTCGCCGAACTGCACCAGGTCGGCGAACTGCGCGGTCAGCGATTCGGGCACCCCCGAGGGAGTGGCGTTGGTGAGCGCGACGATCGCGACATCCGCCGACGGCAGGATCAGGAAGTTCGTTCCGGTGCCGAGTTCGAACGCGCCCGAATGACTCAGCTCCATACGGGCGGCCGAGGTCGAGCTGACGTTGAAACCGAACCCGTAGAAGCCCGACCGCATGGCGGGCTCGGTGGCCGGACTCGACACGATCTGGGGTGTGAGCGCCGACAGCAGCGCATCCGCGGCGACGATCTGCTTGCCGTCGTGGCCGCCGTTCGCGAGCACCATGGCCAGCCAACGGGTCATGTCGTTGACCGACGAACTCGCCCCGCCCGCAGGCGCTTCCGGGTCGGCGTCGCGGACGAAGGCCGGCTCGTAACGCCCGTCCATGTGGATGTGGCCGATCGCGCGATCGGCTCGGGATACGTAGTCCGCGAAGCGGTAGCTCGTCTGCCCCATGCCGAGAGGACGAAACACCACGTCGTCGGCGAGCGCCTCCCACGGCTTCCCGGCGGCCACCGCGACCGCCTCGGCACCGGCCGTGTACCCGAAGTTGGTGTAGGCGTAGGAGATCCGGAACGGGTCGAGTGGTAGCTGGCGGAGCCGCTCGAGCACCTGCCTGCGGTCGTACCCGAGGTCCTCGAGCATGTCGCCGGCATGGTCGGGCAGCCCGGAGCGGTGCGACATCATGTCCCCGACGGTGACCATCGGGGTGACCGCTGGGTCGGACAGCGCAAACCACGGCAACTTGGACACGATCGGAGTGTCCCAGCCGAGGGCGCCCACGCCGACTTCGTGTGCGACGACCGTCGCGGCAAGGGATTTCGACACCGAGGCAAGCTGGAACACCGTGTCCGGGTTGACCCGGTTCGCCTCATCGTCGGGCTTGGTGGCGTCCTTGACGCCGAAGCCCTTCGCGTACACGGTCTTTCCGCCGTGCACGACGGCGACCGCCATACCCGGGATCCCCGACTTGCGCATCAGGTCCTCGGCGATGCCGTCCAGCTTGGCCACCGCGTTGTCGACCGCATTCTCCGGCAGCGGCATCGCGGGCACCAGCGGCGGCGGGACGTCGGACTGCGCGGTCGGCGACGGCTGCGGGGCGGGTTCAGCGGCCTCGGCTCCGCAGCCCGCAACGAGTAACAACCCCACGACAGCCACCCTGGCCAGTGCTTTCATGAGCTGAACGGTAACCCGGCGAGCGCACGGTTGCGGTACGCAAACCGCGAGTCCACCTGCAAAGCGTGCGCTGGACGGAAGGAGCTAGAACCGCCACCAGTGGTCGAGCGGCGGGGCCGCGTCCAGCCGAACCCGCTGCCCCGGTTTGGGCACCGCGATCTGCACCTGCTCGGCGTCGGCGGCACGCAGCAACCGCTCGACCGGTTCGGCCCACGGATGCGGGGCGAGCCGGAAGGTGGCCCAGTGGATCGGCACCAGCAGGCCCTTGTCGGATTCGGCGACGTCAAGGTGCGCCCTCACCGCCTCTTCGGGATTCATGTGAATGTCCGGCCACGCCGGGTGATAGGCGCCGACGGGCAGCAGCGTCAGGTCGAACGGCCCGTGGTCCATGCCGATCTGGGCGAAGCTCTTGGTGTATCCGGTGTCGCCGCCGAAGAAGGCCTTGTGCCGCGGGCCCATGATCACCCACGACGCCCACAACGTGGTGTTGCGGGACAGCAGCCGGCCCGAGAAGTGTCGCGCCGGTGTGCACACCAGGGTGAGCTCGCCGATCGTGTGGCTCTCGTGCCAGTCGAGCTCGACAATCCGGCTCTCCGGAATCCCCCATTTGCGCAGGTGGGCACCGATGCCGAGCGGCACCACGAACGGCGCCCGCTGAGTGCGCGCGAGCCCGGTGATGGTGTCCATGTCGAGATGGTCGTAGTGGTCGTGGCTGACGACGATGGCGTCGACGGCGGCCAGCGCCTCGAGCGGGGCGGGCACCTCGTGCATGCGTTCCGGACCGACCGTCTGCGACGGCGAGCACCGCCGGCTCCACACGGGGTCGGCCAGCACGCGGTAGCCGTCGAGTTCGACCAGCGCCGACGAATGGCCGAACCAGCACGCCGAGACCTGCGTCGAGTCCGGTTCGGTGGGCGACGGCGTGACGACGGGGATCTCTCCTGCAGGCTTCGAGACGCCGCGCGACCCGATCAACTCGCGCACCAACAGGCGCTGCTGCTCCTGGTCGATGCTCATCATCGACGCCGGCTCGAGGTTGACGAACACCCCGTCGCGGTAATTCTCGGAGCGCCGCGCGACCCGCTCGATCTCCGTGGGTGAGGCGCCGAGCGCCGCGGGCGCACCCTGCAAAGCGCGCAGCAGCCACCCGCCCGCCAGCAGTGAGGCCGTGCCGAAGCCGATGCGCAGCGCCGCCCGGATCATCAGGCGCCCTTGAACCTCGGGGGACGCTTCTCGATGCGCGCGACCTGCGCCTCGATGATGTCCTGGCTGGCCCACGCCCGGTCGAACAACTCCTGGTGCGCCGGCCACGGATCCTCATAGGCGCCGTCATCGTTGAGCACCCGCTTGGCGTGCTGCAGCGCGAGCGGCGCGTAGCCCGCGATCACCTGTGCCCAGGCCTGGGCGTTTTCCAGGGTGCCGATGCGGTTGGCCATCCCGGTCTGCAGCGCGACGTCGGCGGTGAGCCGCTCGGCGGCCAGCAGCATGCCCCGGGCCCGGCCCGCGCCGACCAGCGACGTCAGCCGCCGGATGCTCCAGTTGTCCAGGGCTATGCCGTATTTCGCGACCGGGAACTGGAAGTAGGCCTCGGGTGCGACGACGCGCAGGTCGCAGATCATCGACAGGATGACACCGGCGCCAATGGCGGGACCGTTGATCGCGCCGATCACGGGGACGGGAGCGGCATCGATCGCCAGGTTGAGCGCGCGGGCCTTGTCGGGCAGCTCGTCCGCGACTCCCTGGCCGCCCGACAGGTCGGCGCCGGAGCTGAAGACATGGCCCTGCCCGGTCAGCACGATCGCGCGGACATCCTCGGCGCTGGCCTTCTCGATCGCCTCGCGCAGACCATCGACGAGTTCTGCGTTGAGCGCGTTGCGGCGCTCGGAACGCTGCATCTCCAGGGTCATCACGTGGCCGTCACGGGTCACACCAATCATGTCGCCAGCCTATATAGGCTCGCCTGATGAGCCGGATCGGTGCCCTCGAGGTGCGCGATGCCGTGCTCGACGCCGGGTCGTTTCGGAGCTGGGACGGCCCTCCGCGCGACGTCGACGCGAGCGCCGACTACCGCCGGGCGCTGGCCGCCGCGGCGGCGAAGACGGGCCTTGACGAGTCGGTGGTGACCGGCGAAGGCACGGTGTTCGGCCGCCGAGTGGCGTTGGTGCTCTGCGAGTTCGACTTCCTGGCCGGATCCATCGGAGTGGCGGCGGCCGAGCGGATCACCGCCGCGGTGCAGCGGGCGACAGCCGAGCGGCTGCCGCTGCTGGCGTCGCCGAGTTCCGGTGGCACGCGGATGCAGGAGGGCACCGTCGCGTTCCTGCAGATGGTCAAGATCGCCGCGGCCGTCGAGTTACACAAGCGCGCGCATCTGCCGTATCTGGTGTACCTGCGGCACCCCACGACCGGCGGGGTGTTCGCCTCGTGGGGATCACTGGGGCATGTGACCGGCGCCGAGCCAGGAGCGTTGATCGGCTTCCTCGGGCCGCGGGTGTACGAGCACCTCTACGGTGAGCCGTTTCCCGAGGGCATCCAGACAGCCGAGAACCTGCACCGGCACGGCGTCATCGACGGGGTGGTGCCGCTCGAGGCGCTGCGCGCCACGCTGAACCGAACGCTCACCGTCGTCGCCGATCCCGCGGACCCGCCGCCTCCGCCGCCCGAGATGGGACCGCTGCCCGACGTGCCGGCGTGGGAGTCGGTGGAGGCGTCGCGGCGGCCAGACCGGCCGGGCGTGGGATATCTGCTGCGGCACGGGACGACCGACCGGGTGCTGCTGTCGGGAACGGGACAGGGCGAGGCGGCCACGACGCTGCTGGCGCTGGCCCGGTTCGGCGGTCAGCCGGCGGTCGTGCTCGGACAGCAGCGCGTGGTCGGGGGCATGGTCGGACCCGCGGCGCTGCTCGAGGCGCGCCGGGGCATGGCGTTGGCCGAGGGGCTGCAACTGCCGCTCGTGCTCGTGATCGACACCGCCGGACCGGCTTTGACCGTCGAGGCCGAGCAGGGCGGATTGGCCGGCGAGATCGCGCGCTGCCTGGCCGAACTGGTCACGCTGGATACGCCGACGGTCTCGGTGCTGTTGGGTCAGGGCAGCGGCGGGCCCGCGCTGGCGATGGTGCCCGCCGACCGGGTGTTGGCCGCGCTGCACGGTTGGCTGGCCCCGCTCCCTCCGGAGGGAGCCAGCGCGATCGTGTTCCGGGATCTCGACCACGCCCCGGAACTGGCTGCGGCGCAGGGTATCCGGTCGGCCGACCTGCTGCGTAACGGCATCGTCGACGTGGTCGTGCCCGAGAACCCCGATGCCGCCGACGAGCCGACGCAGTTCACCCAGCGGTTGTCGGCGGTGATCGCCAACGAGTTGCATTCGTTGCGGACGGTGCCCGGGGAGGAGCGGTTGCAGGCACGCCTGGCGCGCTACCGGCGTATCGGGCTGTGATGCTCGGCCATCGTCCGGTGGCATGCTGGGTTGGATGGAAGCTCTGCTCCATTTCGCCGGAAACTTCTGGTGGCTGATCTTCCCGCTGGGCGGCGCGATCGGCGGAACGGTGCGTGCGGTGGCGGCAGCCAACGAGCGTCGCGCTCAACGTCGCCTCGAGCGCTACCGCATCAAGCAGGAGACCAAGGTGGCGCTCGCGGAAGCATCGCGGCGAGCGCACACGAACGAGGAGGCGACTCGGCGCGAGGTGGCCAAGGTGATGCAGCGCCACGCCGAGACCGACGCGCGCTGGCTCGACTACGAGGTGGATATCGCCAAGTTGCTGGACTTTCCGCTGATGACCGACATGCGTGCGCCGTTGACCATCGCCTTCCACAAGGCCAGGAGCCGTGCGGATCTGCTGCGCCCGGACTCCGTCGACGACATTCTCGACGACCGTGACGCGCAGGTCGACTACCGCGACGCCGTGCACGAGTACGTCGTGGCGTTCAACGTCGCCGAGGCCGATGCGATTCGCCGCCGCCGAGGCGACTTCTCGTCCGAGGACCAGGCGCGCATCGAGCGTGCCCAACACCTGTTACGCCTGGCGTCCGACGAAGCCGCGACCTCCGACGAGCGCAAGGCCGCCTATGCCCGCGCGCAGAAAGAACTCGACGGTCTCATCGCCTTACCGGCCACGACCCGGGCGAGCATCGAACGCAAGATCGTCGGCGAGATCGAGGCGTGAGCCGAACTCAGCCGCCCAGTTCGGAGACCGCGGTGTCGAGTTGCGCTGCCTGCTCTTCGATCTCGCGATCGGACGGTGTGTCGCCGATGCGGTTCACCAAATCCTCGCGCGACACCACCTCGAGCGCGCCGCGATAATCGGCCGAAGCGAGCCGGCCCGCACCGATCACGTCTACGCGGCCCTCCACCACGACCAGCACGGCGTTCTTCTCCTCGGACTGCAGCAGCGCGCGTACATCCTCGGTCGAGATCATGATGAATTCCGTCCTGTCTGTTGTTGCAGCCGGTCCTTCTGCGGATTCTCCTGCGGCGCGCGGCCGGCGTCCTCACTCATGCCCTACCTATGCCCGCTTCAGACCGGTCTATGCGACCGCCAGCGCGGCGAGCGTCGCGATGCAGGTGACGAGGTCGAGCGGCAACCGCAGGAGGCTGCGCCGCGTCCAGCGCACCGCCGCGGTCTCGTCGACCTCCGCGGGATCGGCCTTCTCGAACGCCACCGCCTTGGGCACGGAATCGATCAGCGACCACACCCGCATCAGCGCATGGCTGACCAGCGCGACCAACAGCGCGGTGCGCACGTCGGAATGCGCCCACCCGACGATCAGCGACACGACGAGCAGCAGTTCGAAAACCGTGTGCGTCGGAATCCAGAACCGGCGTCGCGATATTCCGCCGTTGTGCGCCTGGATGATGCCGGGCCGCTTCGGCCAGGCCGGATCGATGACGATGGTCTCGTAGAGTCCGCCTCCGAGCAGGACGCACGCCATCAGCGTGGAGGCGGCGATCAGGATGAGCGTTGGGGTCCACATCACCGCCGATTATTACGGGGCGTCGAGGTAGCGCTGCACGGTCGGTCCCATCGCCGCGACGATCTCCTCGTGGGTCATCGCGACGATTGGCGGTAACTGCAGCACGTACCGGCACAGCGCCAGACCCAACGTCTGCGTCGCGATCAACGCGGCTCGCCGCTCCGGGTCGTCCGGGTTGATCTCGGCGACGGCGGGCAGCAGCTGCCGGGTGAAGATCTCGGTCATCCGTTGGGCCGCGTCGCTGTTGGTCGCACTCGACCGCAGCAGCACAATCAACGCCTCGTCGCGTTCCCACCGGTTCATGAAGTGCGCGACCAGGCCGGCGCCGACCCCACCGGTATCGACACCGGACAAGTCGGGGATCTGCAGGTCGAAGTCCGCGGCCGCCGCGAACAACTGGTTCTTGTTCCCGAAATACCGCATCACCATCGACGGGTCGATGCCGGCGTCCGCCGCGATGGCCCGGATCGTGGCCCGCTCGAACCCCGATCTGGCGAACCGTTCCCGGGCCGCCGCCAGGATCACCGCCTTGGTCTGTTCCGAGGATCTACGCATGCCAACAATTGTAGGCCAACAAGTGTTGACATAGCAGCACCGACAGCGGATGCTTATGCCAACAAGCGTTGGCATAGACGGCGCCGACGGAAGGAGAAAGAGATGAACACAGACGTTCTCATCGTGGGGGCAGGCCCGACCGGGTTGGCCGCAGCGGTTGCGCTGCGCTCCCGCGGCGTGGCCGTGACGGTCATCGACCGTCAGGCGGCCGGGGCCAACACCTCGCGCGCCGCCGTGGTCAACGCCCGCACGCTCGAAGTGCTCGAGGGGTTCGACGTGGCGCGGCGACTGGTGAAGGAAGGAGTGGAGGCCCCGCGATTCACCATCCGCGACCGCGGCCGCACCCTGATCCCCGTCGACTTCAGCGGCCTGGCCACCGACTACCCCTACTCGTTGATGGTGTCGCAGTCGACCACCGAACGCCTGCTGCTCGAGCGGCTGGAGGAACTGGGCGGATCCGTGCTGCGCCCGAAGACGCTGGCCTCCGTCGAACAGGATGCGACCGGCGTCACCGCGACGTTCGACGACGGTGACAGCATCCACGCCCGTTACGTCGTCGGCGCCGACGGGATTCACAGTGTCGTACGTGAGCAGGCAGGCATCGGCTTCGCCGGCAGCGTGTACGACGACTCGTTCGCGCTGGCCGATGTCCGACTCACCGGCAGCGCACCCGAAGACGAGGTCATTCTCTATTGGGCGAAAGAAGGTCTGACGGTGGTGGCCCCGCTGCCCGGTGGCGTGCATCGCATCGTGGCACCCGTCGCCGAGGCACCCGAGGAACCGTCGGCGGCATTCGTTCAGCAGATCCTCGACACCCGCATCGGAGAGGGGACACTGACGGTCGATGAGGTGATCTGGGGGTCGCGATTCCGGATCCACCACCGGGTCGCCGACGCGTTCCGCGCTGGCCGGTTGTTGTTGGCCGGTGACGCCGCGCACGTGCACAGCCCCGCCGGTGGTCAGGGCATGAACCTGGGCATCCAGGACGCGGTGGCAGTGGCCGACGCGTTGGCCGCGGTCCTCGCGGGCGAGCCCGAGACGCGGCTCGACGAATACAGCCAGTCACGGCGCCCGATCGCGAAGGAGGTGGTCGAGATGACCGATCGCCTCACCCGGTTGGCCACGCTCCCCCGCGCCGTACGGCCGATCCGCAACACCGCGATCCGGCTCGCCGGGCTGGTGCCCGCGGTGCGCTACGGCCTGGCCCGTCGGCTCAGCGGTCTGGTGTACCGCTGAGCTCCACCACCCTGCCGCGGCTGTGCACGTACAGCACGGCCGCGGCCGCGGCGGCCTCGACCATGGCGACCACGGTGGCCATTCCCATCACCGTCGACGGCGAGGCGGCCGCGGCGGCGTGGTGATGGCCGGGCGCAGGCAGATGAATGGCGATCATCGCGAGGTTCATCAGCGCGACGATCACCCACGTGCGCTGTCGCCCGTCGCGCCAGAGGTCGCGCGCGCAGTACAGGCACGCAGCGGCCATGGACGCCATCAGCGCCGCCGCGAACGGGGTCTGCGCGTAACCGAGCATGGCCGTGTGCAGCAGGGCCGACCCCGCCGCGAGCACTGCGCACGCCCGTCTCCCCACCGTCCCGATCGTCGTCATACAGATATCGACTCCCGCCGTCGCGGAAATTCATCCCGTGACAGGATCCGGACATGGCAGCCATCCGCCCGTTCCGAATCACGATTCCCGACGACGATCTCGCCGACCTGCACTCTCGCTTGCGCCGAACGCGGTGGCCGGAGGCCGAATGCGTCGACGATTGGAGCCAGGGCATCCCGCTGGACTACACCCGCGAACTGGCCGAGTACTGGGCCGACGAATACGACTGGCGGGCCCGCGAAGAGGCGTTGAACCGCTTCGACCACTACACCACCGAGATCGACGGCCTCGACATCCACTTCATCCATCAGCGCTCGTCGCAGCCCGACGCGTTCCCGGTGCTGATCACCCATGGCTGGCCGGGTTCGATCGTCGAATTCCACAAGGTGATCGAGCCGCTCACCGAGCGCGGCTTCGACGTCGTCTGCCCGTCGCTGCCCGGCTACGGGTTCTCCGGGAAGCCCGCCGCCGCAGGGTGGGGCATCGAGAAGATCGCCTCGGCGTGGGACACGCTCATGGGCAGGCTGGGCTACGAGCGGTTCGGCGCGCAGGGCGGCGACTGGGGTGCCGCGGTCACGACGCAGATCGGCCGCAACGGTGGGAGTTGCGCGGCAATCCACCTCAACATGCCGCTCGGTTTCCCGCCGGGCAAGCTCGAGAATCCGACCGAGGAGGAGCAGCGGGCGCTGGAGCGCGGCCAGTACTACCAGAAGTGGGACTCGGGCTATTCCAAACAACAGTCCACGCGGCCGCAGACCCTCGGTTACGGGCTCGTCGACTCCCCGGTCGGGCAGCTCGCATGGATTGTCGAGAAGTTCTGGTCGTGGATGGACTGCGACGGCCACCCGGAGAACGTGCTGAGCAAGGACGAACTCCTCGACAACGTGATGCTGTACTGGCTCACCGCATCCGGCGCGTCGTCGGCCCGGCTCTACTGGGAAAGCTTCAACGCGTTCGGCGGATTCGACCGCGTCGAACTTCCGACCGGTGTCGCATCCTTCCCGAAGGAGATCCTGCAGGCCCCGCGCAGTTGGTGCGAGAAGGGATACAACATCACCCACTGGTCGACGATGCCACGCGGTGGTCACTTCGCGGCGTTCGAGCAGCCCGACCTGTACGTCGACGACGTCGCCAAGTTCTTCTCCGGCGTG
Source organism: Mycobacterium sp. E136 (assembly GCF_001666865.1). NCBI lineage: Bacteria > Bacillati > Actinomycetota > Actinomycetes > Mycobacteriales > Mycobacteriaceae > Mycobacterium > Mycobacterium sp. E136. The sequence continues at coordinate 7,334 of NZ_LZJE01000299.1, read as the reverse complement.
CGGTAGATGGGGCGGACGCTGGAGGCCGACTACCTCGTCGTGGGCGCGGGGGCGATGGGGCTCGCATTCACCGACACGTTGGTCCACGAATCAGACGCGACGGTCGTGGTGGTCGACCGAAACGATCAGCCCGGCGGGCATTGGACGACGGCCTATCCGTTCGTGCGACTGCACCAGCCGTCTGCCTACTACGGGGTGAACTCCCGCGGGCTCGGCAGCGACACCGTCGACCAATTCGGGCTCAACGCAGGCTATTACGAGCTGGCCAGCGGAGCCGAGGTGTGCGCGTACTTCGATGCGGTGATGTCCCAGCATCTGCTGCCGACCGGCCGCGTCACGTACCTGCCGATGAGCGAGTATCTCGGCGACGGTCGGGTGCGCACGTTCGGCGGTGAGGACATCGAGGTGGTGGCGCCGTGGCTGGTGACCACCCGGGTGGAGGTCGTCGTGCCCTCGATGCGGCGCCCGAACTACGCCGTCGCCGACGGCGTCGACGTCGTCCCGCCGAACAGCCTTCCGCGCATACGAGGGCCGCACGACCGCTATGTGGTTGTGGGAGCGGGAAAGACGGCGATGGACTCGTGCCTGTGGCTGTTGCGGCACGGCGTCGCGGCGGAGCGGGTCACGTGGATCAAGCCCCGCGAGTCCTGGGTGCTTGACCGGTCCGCCATCCAGCCCGGTCGGCAGTTCGCGAAGAACACGCTGCGGGATTTCGGCAATCAATTGGCGGCGGTGCGCGAGGCGGAGTCGCTCCCGCATCTGTTCGAACTGCTGGAGGACAAGGGTTGCCTGCAGCGCATCGACCGGTCCGTCGAACCGACGATGTATCGATGTGCGATTCTGTCGCAGGCCGAGCTGGCCGAGTTGCGCCGCATCACCGACGTCGTGCGGATGGGCTACGTCCAGGCGCTCGAGCCCGGTCGCATCACGCTCGCCGACGGTGTGCGCGAAGTCGACGGTTCGGTGCTTTACATCGACTGCACCGCAGACGGTTTGGGCAAGGAGCCGGTCACGACCATCTTCGACGGCGACCACATCGCGCTGCAGACGGTGCGCACGTGCCAGCCCGCTTTCAGCGCCGCCGTCATAGCGCACGTCGAGAACGCTTACCCCGACGACGACACCCGCAACACGTTTTGCAAGCCGGTTCCCTACCCGCACGTGCCGGTCGACTGGCTGCGAATGATGTTGATCTTCAACGAGAATCAACTGAAATGGTTCTCCGATCCGGACATGATGGCCTGGGTCGATGCGGCGCGACTCAACGCGCTGCACCACGTGACCGCCAATGTCAGCGAGCGGGCGCGGGACCGGGTCATCTCGATGCTCAGCTCCGAGCTGCCGGCGATCAACGAAAAGTTGGAAGTCTTACTGGCGCAGGCTTGAGTGCCGCCCAAACTGAGCTTATGTGCGAGTATTCGCGCCGACCTCGCAAATATCTTCAGTTTCGGCGACGGTCACGCCAGCGATTCCACCCACGCTCGGTGCAGCGCGGCGTAGTGGCCGTCGGCACGGGTGATCAGCTCGCCGGGCGTGCCGTCTTCGACGATGCGGCCATGTTCGAGCACCAGCACCCGGTCGGCAACCTGAACGGTCGAGAGCCGGTGCGCGATGACCAGAGCGGTCCGGTCGGCGAGCACGGTCTCGAGCGCACGCTGCACCATGCGCTCGCTCGGGATGTCCAGCGACGACGTCGCCTCGTCGAGGATCAGCACCGCCGGGTCGGCGAGGAACGCCCGCGCGAACGCCACGAGTTGCCGCTGTCCGGCCGAGAGTCGGCCGCCGCGTTTCGCGACGTCGGTGTCGTAGCCGTCGGGCAGCGCCGCGATGAAGCGGTCGGCGCCGACGGCTTCGGCCGCCGCAGCCACCTCGGCGTCGGTCGCGTCGGGGCGGCCGAACCGGATGTTGTCGGCCATGGTCCCGTCGAACATGAAGTTCTCCTGGGTGACCATCACGACATGGCGACGCAGTTCAATCTGCGAAAGATCGCGCAGGTCAACGCCGTCCAGCGTTACCGAGCCGGACGTCGGGTCGTAGAACCGCGCGATCAGCTTCGCAATCGTCGTCTTACCCGCGCCGGTGGTGCCGACCAGGGCGACGGTCTGACCCGCAGGCACCTCCAGCGTCAGGTCCGGCAACACCGGACGGTCGGCGACGTAATGGAATCGCACGTCGCGGAAGGCGATCTCACCGCGCACATCGGTCAGTTCGAGGGGACGCTCAGGGTCCTTGATGCCGGGCCGCTCGGCGAGCACACCGGCCAGCTTCTCGAGCGCCGACGCCGCCGACTGGAACGTGTTGAAGAATTGCGAGATCTCTTGCATGGGTTCGAAGAACATGCGGAGGTAGAGCAGGAACGCGGTCAACGTTCCGATGGTCATCTGCCCGTGCAGCACGCGGTAGCCGCCGTAGAGCAGCACAACACCGGTGGTGAGGTTGCCGACGAGTTTGACGCCAGGCATGAAGATCGCCAGCAGTTGGAAGGTGCGCTCGTTGTCGGCCTTGTAGCGATCGGCGATGTCGTCGAAGATCTGCTGGTTGCGCGGTTCACGGCGATAGGCCTGCACGGCCTTGATTCCCGTCATCGTCTCGACGAACTGCACGATCACCAATGCGGCGCTTTCACGCACCCGCCGATACGTCCTCGCGGACTCGTTGCGGAACCACCACACCAGCCCGATCAACACCGGAAAGGCGCCCAGGCACATCAACCCGAGCCGCCAGTCGAGCGCGATGAGCAGGATGGCGGTGCCGAACAGCGTGAGGACCGCGGTCACCAGGCTGTCGAAGCCGGTCTCGAGCATGTCCTGGATTGCTTCGACGTCGTTCGTGGATCGGCTCACCACCCGCCCGGAGGTGTAGCGCTCGTGGAACGCGATGTCCAGGCGCTGGAAGTGCCGAAACACCCTGCGGCGCAACTCCAGAAGCACCTTCTGGCCGATCCGTCCGGAGCGGCGGAGGAAGAACATCCTGCTGGTGGCCTGAACCGCCACGACGACGGCGAGGAGGCCGACGATCGTCATCAGTGCATGCGCCGTCTCGCCAGCGATGATGGGTGGGATGCCATCGTCGATGCCGCGCCGGACAAGGATCGGCACCGACAGGCGCGCGGCGTTTTCCACCACGACGACGAGGGCGAGCAGCGCGACGGCGACGCGGTACGGGCGAAGCAGGTCACCGAGCAGGAGACGCGCCTCCCGGCGCCTATCGATGCTTTCGTCGATCGGCGAATCGTCCTGGTGCTCTTCGAACTTGCCACGCCACTCGGCGGTCGCGGTGTCGGAGGTGTCGGTGGCGGTCATCGGCGCTCGGCCTCCGAGGTGACGTATCGTCGCCGCGCGCGGTCGCGTTCCAGCGCCTCCTGCTCCTCGACGGCGTGGTCGAGGCGGCTGCGGTCCCGGTCGTCCTCCCATGCGCACGCCCGCTCGGCGCCGTCGTCGAGTTCGTCGTCGGCGGCGAGCAGGTAGCGGTACTGCGGCACCTCGGCCAGCAGCTCGGCGTGCGTGCCGACGTGGGTGATCGTGCCGTTCTCCAACAGGGCGACCTTGTCGGCGAGCAGTACCGTCGATGCACGGTGCGCCACAACGATTCCGGTGACCGAGTGCAGCACGCGACGCAGCGCCTCCTCGACCACCGCCTCGGTGTGCACATCGAGGGCGGACAACGTGTCGTCGAGCACGAGGATTTTCGGTGCAGCCAGAATCGCGCGGGCCAGCGACAGCCGCTGCCGCTGACCGCCGGACAGGCTCAAACCCTGCTCGCCGATGCGGGTGGCGAGCCCGAACGGTAGGTCGTAGACGAACTGCGCGGCTGCCACATCGATGGCCTGGGCCAGCTCGTCGTCGGACGCGTTCGGCCTTCCGAGCCTGAGGTTTTCGGCGACCGACATCGAGAACAGCGTCGGGTCTTCGAAGGCGGTCGCGACCGCTTCACGCAGCGCGGGCAGGGTGAAGTCGCGAATATCGCGGCCGTCGATGCGGATGGATCCCTCGGTGACGTCGTACAGACGCGACACCAGCGCGGCCAGCACGGACTTGCCGGAGCCCGTCGAACCGATCAGAGCAAGCGTCTCCCCTGGCTCTACGGTGACGGTGACGTGGCGCAGGGCCCAGTCCTCGGAGTCAGGAAACCGAAAACCGACGTCGACGAGTTCGAGGCGCCCGTCCCGCGGGGTCTGGTCGACCGGTCCGTCTGCGATGTCGATTGGGCTGTCGAAGATCTCGGCGATCCGGTTCGCGGCGGTGAACGACTCTTGCGTCATCGACAAGAGGAAGCCGAGCGAGGAGATCGGCCAGACGAGCGACAACATCATCGTGATGAACGCGACCAGCGTGCCCATGGTCACGTGGCCCTCGCCGGCGGCGTATGCGCCAAAACCGAGCACGACGATCAACGTCAGGTTCGGGATGACTTCGAGCAGCGTCCAGAACTTCGCCGAGACCGACACGCGATCGATCTGCGTCTCATAGAGATTGGTGAGTTGTTCGTCGAACCGGTCGTAGACGTAGTCCTCGCGGCCGAAGGATTTCACGACCCGCAATCCCAGCGCGGACTCCTCGACGTGGGTGGCGACGTGGCCGGCCTGGTCCTGAGCCAGCCGTGACAAGCGGGTGTACTCCTGCTGGAAATGCATGACTGTCAGCGTGATCGGCACGATCGACACCACCACGACCACGCCCAACGGCCAGTACATCGTCAGCAGAATCACCGTGACGACGGTGATCTGCAGACCGTTGAGCAACAGAAACAGCATGCCGAAGGACATGAAGCGCCGAATCGTGCTCAGGTCGTTCATGATCCGCGACAGCAGTTGTCCGGACTGCCACCGACCGTGGAAGCTCATCGGCAGCACCTGCAGGCGGGCATAGAGGTCCTTGCGGATGTCGGCCTCGACGCCCATGGTGGCGCGCGCGGCCAGCCAACGGCGGATGAACCACAACACCGCTTCCGTGAGACCGACGCCCATTGCGGCGGCGCCGAGCAGCCACAGTCCCTGCTGATCCTGGTGCCGCACCGGACCGTCGATGACGGCCTTGGTCATCAACGGGATCGACACCGTCGCCGCGAGGCTGGCGATGGCAACGCTGACCATCGCGATCCACCGCGCCCGGTACGGCAGCAGGTACGGCAGCATCCGCCACAGATCCGAGCTTGCTCGTCGGCGTTGCGGTGGCGGGGCGATGGCCGGCGCTGAGCGCAGGGCCTGGATTCCGGGGACGACCACTTAGTCCATCTTCCCATGCGGGGCAACTGGATAACGGACGATCACGCGGCCGCTGTCTCCTGGGTCCCGAATTGGGTCTCGTACAGCTCGGCGTAACGACCCCGGCTGGCGAGCAGTTCGAAGTGGGTACCCCGCTCGACGATGCGGCCGTCCTCGACCACCAGGATCAGATCGGCCGCACGCACCGTCGACAGCCGGTGCGCGATGACGATCGATGTCCGACCGGCGAGCGCCTCGCCGAGCGCTTGCTGCACCGCGGCCTCCGATTCCGAGTCCAGCGAGGCAGTGGCCTCGTCGAGCACGACGACCCGGGACTGGCCCAGCAATAGTCGCGCGATCGTCAACCGCTGGCGCTGTCCGCCCGACAACCGGTAGCCGCGCTCGCCGACCACGGTGTCGAGGCCGTCGGGCATTTCGGCGACCACATCGGCGAGCCGGGCGCGGTCCAGCGCCTCCCACAGTTCGTCATCGGTGGCGTCGGGCGCGGCCAACGTGAGGTTGGCGCGGATCGATTCGTGGAACAGGTGGCCGTCCTGGGTGACCACGCCGACGGTTTCCTTGAGCGACGCGAACGACACGTCGCGCACATCTGCGCCGTTGAGCGTCACCGCACCGGAGTCGACGTCGTAGAGGCGCGCGAGCAGCGACGCAATCGTCGACTTGCCCGCGCCCGACGAGCCGACCAGCGCCACCATCTGCCCGGGCCGCGCCGCGAACGAGATGCCGTGCAGCACTTCGTCACCGCCACGGATATCGAGCTCGGCGACCTCCTCCAGCGAGGCCAGCGACACCTTGTCCGCCGACGGGTAGGAGAACCGCACATCGTCGAACCGCACCGCGACCGGGCCGGCGGGCACCGGGACGGCGCTCGGCTTCTCGGCGATGAGCGGTTGGAGGTCGAGCACCTCGAAAACCCGCTCGAAGGACACCAGCGCGCTGGCGATCTCGACGTGCGCGTTGGCCAGTGCGGTCAACGGGGCGTACAGGCGAGTCAACAGCAGCGCCAGCGACACGATCGCACCCGCCTGCAGGTGACCTCCGATCGCGAGGGCACCGCCGAGCCCGTAGACCAGTGCGAGCGCCAACGCGGACATGAACGTCAGCGAGTTCATGAAGACCGACTGCAGCATCGCGGTCTTCACGCCGATGTCGCGGACACGACCGGCGCGCACGGCGAACTCGCGAGATTCGGTCGCCGGATTGCCGAACAGCTTGACAAGCGTGGCGCCGGGTGCCGAGAACCGTTCGGTCATCTGCGTATTCATGGTCGCGTTGTGTGCGGCGGCCTCACGGGACAGCCGGGCCATGGTGCGGCCGATCCGGCGGGCGGGAACGATGAAGAGTGGCACGAGCACCAGCGAGAGCAGCGTCACCTGCCACGAGATCGACAGCATCACCACCAACGTGAGCGTTAGCGTCACGAGGTTGGCCACCACGCCGGAGAGGGTGTCGGAGAAGGCGCGCTGCGCGCCCATCACGTCGTTGCCGAGCCGGCTGACGAGGGCGCCGGTGCGGGTGCGGGTGAAGAAGGCGACCGGCATGCGCTGTACGTGATCGAACACCGCGGTGCGCAGGTCGAGGATCAAACCCTCGCCGATCGTCGACGACAGCCACCTCGTCACCAGGGAGGCGGCGGTCTCAGCGATGGCCACCGCCGCGATGACGGCCGCCAGCAGCAGCACCGTGCGCGCCGCGCCCGCAGTGATCGCGTCGACGACCTTGCCCGCCAGCACCGGCGTGGCGACGCCGAGGAGAGCCGCGACGACGCTGACCGCGACGAATGCGCGCAGCCGGGGACGGTGGCGGCCGGCGAAGCGCCAGATGCGACGCAGCAACGCCGCGTTCAGCAGCGACCGCAGGTCACCGCCGCGGGCATGCGACTGCCGGTAGAGCGCCTGCCGCGCGACCGTTTCCATGCTCATGAAATCACCGTAGAACCTCAACAATAGATGAGGTCAACGGCTTCCCGCGGCCGCTGACCAGGGCACATTCGGAGTACCCAGGTTCGGCGCCCACCCCTCGGCGGTTTAGGACCGGCTAGACATCCCAGGTGCGTAAGTTGTCAAGCCGCTGCGGCGGGTTGTCGGTGTGTCCAGGCTGTGTCTTCGTC
>NZ_LZJE01000298.1:0-17039 GCF_001666865.1 Mycobacterium sp. E136 | reverse complement strand
TCGGCCGGAAGTTGCTCACCCTCGGGACGGTGACTTCGACGACATCGGGAGCGAACTTCGTGATCCCGTGCCACCACGCGGCCGCCAGTCCGCTGGCCGCTGCTCGCGGACCGAACGACCAAACGGAAGCCCTGATACGCGCGGCGTCGCTGAACGGACGATCGTTTGCGAAGAAGACGCCAGGCGAGCATCGCAGCCAGTGGCCTGAGCGCACGCGGCGGTTCACCGCATGCCTACTGAGGCCGCACTGTCGCGCTTGCGTCAGCGTGATCACACCGTCGTGACGCCGGAGATGTTCGTCGAGCATGCTCTTTTTCGACGCATCGGCGCCTGCGAACGGTTCCCCATGCGAGTTGTGCACATTCGCGAGCGGTGAGCGCTCCCGGATGTGCACAAATCGCGGCGGCGGAGCCGCTAGAGGCGGCGGGCGACGCCCGACGAGCGCAACTCGAGCGCGGCGAGGCCGCGGATCGCGTCGTGGTCGTGCATCCGCCACGCCCCGACCGGGTCGGCGTGGACCGCGACCAGCTTCGCCAGCGGCCGATTGGCCAGCGCCCGCAGCGCCAACAACTGCTCGCCCGCGGGTGTGCAGGCCAGCGTGAGTGCCGTCCACTTGCGGCGGAAGAACCGCAGCCGCAAGTACAGCCACGGCATCGCGACGAACAGGATCGGCGGCGCGGCCACCGCCAACGCCAGCACCCATGCCAACCACGATGCGGTGGTGTCGAGGCTGTGGCCGGCACCGGCGATGTCGAGCGCCGCTTCGCTGGCCGCCCGCAGCGGCTTGCTCAGCGCGTCGCCGATCAGCGGGAAGTCGTCGGTGCGCTCACCCGCGGAGTCGAGGTTGTCGGCCACGCCGTTGGCGCCGGTCTCCACCTGGCGGCCCACCGCGGCGATGGTGGACACCGCCGAGTGCACGGCCATACCGACCAGCACCCACACCGTGGTCCAGACGACCACGACGATGTCGCTGACGAGCTGGGCCATGATGCGCGACGGTGTGGTGGCACGGGATCACGAAGTTCGCTCCCGATGTCGTCGAAGTCACCGTCCCGAGGGTGAGCAACTTCCGGCCGAGGCAGGGGATGAATGCGCGAAGGCGGGACCTGTCGCCCCGCGACGTCGTCGAGCGCGACGGGCTGCGGGTCACCGCGTTGCCGCTGACTGTGGTCGAAGCCGCGGTCCGGCGCGGTGGCGGGCCGAAGCTGATGGACACCGCTCTGCAGCGTCACGTCGAGCTCGCCCAACTGTGGCGGGCACATCTGCGGAACAAGGGCCGACATGGTTCACCCGCCGCACGGCGACTCCTGCGCGCCGCCCAGGACGGTGCGCGTTCCGAGGCCGAGCGGCTCCTCGTCAAGCTCCTGCGCGATGCCGGGTTCACCGGCTGGAAGGCCAACCATCCCGTCGCCGGCTACAGGGTCGACGTCGCCTTCCTGGCAGGGAACGTCGCGATCGAGGTCGACGGCTGGGCGTTTCACACCGACAGCGCCGTGTTCCAGATCGACCGGAACCGTCAGAACGTCATCGCCTTGCACGGCTGGAAGGTGTTGCGCTTCACCTGGCTTGACCTGACGGCGTATCCGCAGCGGGTGATCGTCGAGATCTCCGCGGCGACGGGCCAGCGTCCGTCACCCGAGAATGCGACGCAGGGTATGGCCGAACGGATACCGCGCCGTCACCGACCCGAACCGCACCCGGCCGCGCACCACGAGGTGTAGGCGATCCGCCGCCGGACCGTGCGGCACCTTCAACGTGGTGCTGCCCGCGAACGTCTCGACGCCGGTGAGGTCGGCAGTCGCGCCGTCGGGCAGGATCAGTTCCGTCGAGCTGAAGTAGTCGTCGATGTCCAGCACGACGGTGGAACCCTGCAGCTTCGCCGACGTGAAGTCGAGCGTCGTGTCGCACATCCGGGTGTTCAGCTCGATGCGCGACGGCACCGTCCACGGTCCCCGCCGCGAGATCGACGACATCCGGCCGCGCATCGGTTCGGTGCCGCCTGCCGCCACCGGTTGCAGCGCATCCGTCGCCGGTAAGTCGGCCAACACCTGGCGCAACTCGCCACGGGTGCGCGCGGCCAGCACGACGTCGAACCGCTCGCTGAACTCGTCGAGCGTGAGCATGCCCTGGCCGGCCGCACGTTCGAGCAGCTGCCTCACGTGCTCGCGGTCGACGTCCGAAACTCGCACATTCGCGTCATCGGTGTCCATGCTCCGAGAGTAGGTGGCGTAGGCCGACGGTCCTCAACCGCAATACCGCCCCGATCGCCACAACCACCCACGCAGCAAACGCGATCCAAAAGAAGACCTGCGAAATCGTGGGCAGTGCAGGCCATCCGGTCTCGATCGCCATGGCGTGAGTAGCCGCCGAATACATGCCCAGCGGGAACACCATCGCCCACCACACTCCGGCGAAACGCCGTGCCTCCGCCCGTCCGATGTGACGCACACCGAAGTACACAAGCGGCGGAATCCACAGCGACGCCAGGCACCACGTCGTGATCGTCGCCGCACGAACGTCGATGCCGGCGCGATGGATGTGGTCACCGGCCAGCGTGGCGATCGCGAGCCCGCCCATCAAGATCCAGGCGTCGGGCTCGAACCCGCTGGGATCAAGCCGCGCCGAAAAGGCTCGCGCCAGAATCAGCGTGGTCATGACGGCGTATAGCGCAAGAGCCGCCACCCAGATCGCCACACCGGCCAACACCAGCGCATGCCACCCCGTGTCGTGAGCCAACGCGACCGCGACGATCGCCAGACCCGAGGTGCCGACGCTGCACAGTTCCCAAGCCCCCCGCGCCCGTTGCTGTAACCGCTTCCAGGTCCGACGGGCGAAGTTGCGCGCCGTCAGCACGACCAACGCCAGCCACACCAAAGCCGCCGGCACGGCCAATGTCCACAACACGGCCGTGATCGACATCAGCCGGCTGTCGAGCACCGCACAGGCCGCGACGAATGTGAACAGCCCGATCGTGACGTCAGTATCCGCAAGATCCAGGCGCTGCCGGGACCACGAGATCGCTCCTGCGACAACGAGAACCAGTAGCCCGAGGACGGCGAGCCCGGCCAGCGCGCCGCTGATGTAGGTGTAGCCGTGGTCGGCCGCGGCGATCGACACGATGCCGGTCGCCATCACGAACGCGAACGCGTCGGGCCTCACCGCCCGCCGCTCACCGCAACTCGACGACGAGATGCCGGATGCCGGTGTGCCGATTGCTGCGCGTCCACTCGACGGGCTTGATCAGCCGGGCATCGGAGAACCGCGACAGCAGCTCCTCGAACAGCACGCGCAGCTCGAGCCGCGCCAGGTTGGCCCCGAGGCAGTAGTGCACACCCTGGCCGAAGCCGAGGTGCGGATTCGGTTTGCGGGCGATGTCGAACACATCGGCATCGGCGAACACCGCCTCATCGCGGTTGGCCGAACCCTCCCAGATCTGGACTTTCTGACCGGCCTCGATCCGACATCCCGCCAGCGTGACGTCCCGAGTCGCGGTGCGCCGCTTGGACGGTGACGGCGAGGACCAACGCACCATCTCCTCGATCGCCGACGACAGCAGGTTCGGGTCGTCGCGCAGAGCCCTCAGCGAATCCGGGTTCTCGATCAACGCCAGCAGCCCGCCGGCGACCGCGTTGCGCGTCGTCTCGGCACCCGCGCTGAACAACAAGCTGAAGAACAGGTAGAGCTCCAGATCGGACAGTGCACCGTCGTCCGCGGTGTCATCTAGGCATGCGTTCGCGACCACCGACAACATGTCGTCCGTCGGCGATGCGCGTTTGGCCGCGATCAACTCCTGGCCGTAGGCATACATCCGCGAGCCGGCCTCTTCCTCGGTGAGCTGACCGACCGAGGCCTTCCGCGAACCACCGAAGTCGAACTGCGGCTCGATCGCCTGAAACAGCCAATGCTGTTCGGACTCCGGCACTCCCAACAGGATGCAGATCATCTGCATCGGCAGCTCGGCCGCCACGTCGACCAGAAAATCGAAGGGCACCCCGGGTTCGACGGCATCCAGCAACCGCCGCGCACGCGCGCGCAAATCGTCCTCGACCCGGCGGATCATCCGCGGTGTGAGCCCCGAACTGACCAACCGGCGGATCTGCGAATGCCGCGGGTCGTCCATCATGTTGAGCACCTGACCCGCGATCGCCAGGTCCTGCAGCAGCGTCCCACCGTAGGGCCGGAGCCCACCCGTCACCGAAGAGAAGGTCTGCGGATCACGAAACACCGCAAGCGTTTCGGCGTAGGTGGCCACGGACCAGAACCCCTCGCCGTCGGGCGTGTGCTCGGTCGGCTCATGCCAGTACACCGGAGCCTCACGCCGATGCAGCGCAAACAGTTCGTGCGGAAAACCGTTCGCGAAGTTGTCCAGATCGGTGAAGTCGACGGCCAGCGTCACAAGATGGCACCCGAAGTGTATTTGGCCGCTTCGGGATAGCGGCTCACCAACTCGTCGACCGCTTCGACCACGCGGTCCACCTGATCACCGGCCGCGCCGGTGAAGGCCTGCTTGTCGGCGAGCGCCGCATCGAGCGCGGGCCGGTCGAGCGGCAGCCGGGAATCGGCGGCCAACCTATCCAGAAGGTCTGGCTCCTGGCCTTTTTCGCGCATCGCCAACGCCACCGCGACGGCGTGTTCCTTGATCACCTCGTGCGCGGTTTCGCGGCCCACCCCGGCCCGGACCGCGGCGATGAGGATTCGCGTCGTCGCCAGGAAGGGCAGGTAGCGGTCGAGTTCACGCTGGATCACCGCGGGGTAGGCGCCGAACTCGTCGAGCACGGTCAGGAACGTCTCGATCTGCCCGTCGACGGCGAAGAACGCGTCCGGCAGCGCGACGCGGCGCACCACCGAACAGAACACGTCGCCCTCGTTCCACTGCGCGCCAGCGAGTTCGGCGGCCATCGACCCGTAGCCGCGCAGCACCACCTGCAACCCGTTCACCCGCTCACACGAGCGGGTGTTCATCTTGTGCGGCATCGCGGACGAGCCCACCTGTCCGGGCGCGAAGCCCTCGGTGACCAGTTCGTGGCCCGCCATCAGCCGGATGGTGTGTGCCAATGACGACGGACCCGCACCGACCTGCACCAGCGCGGAGACGACGTCGTGGTCCAGCGAGCGCGGATACACCTGCCCCACGCTGGTGAAAATCTCGGTGAAACCGAGGAATTCGGCCACCCGCCGCTCGAGCTCGGCCAACCGCGACGCGTCGCCGTCGAACAGGTCCAGCATGTCCTGGGCGGTGCCCATCGGGCCCTTGACACCGCGCAGGGGGTAGCGGTCGATCAGCGAGCGCAGCCGCTGCAGCGCGATCAACAGCTCTTCGGCCGCCGAGGCGAACCGCTTACCCAGCGTGGTGGCCTGTGCGGCGACGTTGTGGCTGCGGCCCGCCATCACCAGGTCGCGATACAGCACCGCGCGTTCGGCCAACCGGGCCACCACCGCGACCGCATGGGAGTGCACGAGTTCGAGCGAGCGCCGGATCTGCAGCTGTTCGACGTTCTCGGTCAGGTCGCGACTGGTCATGCCCTTGTGCACGTGTTCGTGACCCGCGAGCGCGTTGTACTCCTCGATGCGGGCCTTGACGTCGTGGCGCAGCACGCGTTCCCGTGCCGCGATCGACTCGAGGTCGACCTGCTCGAGCACCCGCTCGTAGTCGTCGACCACTCCGGCGGGCACGTCGACCCCCAGTTCCGCCTGGGCGCGCAGCACCGCCAACCAGAGCCTGCGCTCCGCGATGACCTTGGCTTCCGGTGACCAGATCGCCACCATTTCCTCGCTGGCGTAACGATTGGCCAGCACGTTGGGGATCGTCACAAACACTCAGCTTACGACTCGGGTAGTGCAGGCTGGTCCCATGTACTTCGTTGGGCTCGATCTCGCCTGGGCGGAAGGAAACCAAACCGGTGTGGCCGTTCTGGACGGCGACGGCCGGCTCGTGCAGGTCGGCACGGCGGTCAGCGACGACGAGATCGCGGCGGCCGTCGCGCCGTATGTCGACGGCCCCTGCGTCGTCGCCATCGACGCACCGCTCATCGTCAGGAACCCGACCGGATACCGGCTTGGGGAGACGCTGTACAACCGGGATTTCGCGCCGTTCGAGGCGACCGCGCAGCCCGCGAACACCAGCAACCCGCTCTTCGACCCGCCCCGCGCCGAGGTCCTCTGCGAGCGGCTGTACCTGGACACCGACCCGCAGTCACGCGCCGACCGCCGCGCGATCGAGGTCTACCCGCATGCCGCGACGATCGCGCTGTTCAAACTCGGCAAGACACTCAAGTACAAGCGGCGGGCCAAGGATGTCGTCAAACGCAAGGACGAACTGCTCAAGATGGTGGAGCTGATCGAGGGGTTGAACGACGCCAACCCGCGACTTCGCGTGCGGAGCAGTCCGGCGTGGCTCGAACTCCGCAAGCGGATCGAGGCCGGTGCCCGGGCCTTCCAGCTGAACGCCTGCGAGGATCCCGTCGACGCCGTGCTCTGCGCGTACGTCGCGCTGTACTTCGAACGGCGACGCGAGGACGTCACGATCTACGGCGACCGCGAAGACGGCTACATCGTCACGCCCGCGTTGCCGTCGGGGCTGACACCCGCCCCTCGGGGCCGTCCGGTGTCGGCCCCCGGACCCGGCGACGTGTTGCCGCGCCTGGAGCAGGTTCAGCTTCTGATCGAGCGGGCGCAGCGCGAGCTCACCGAGATACGCCGACAGCTCGGCGGCTAGCTAATCCGGCGTCTGAGCCAGCTGAGTCGGATCGGTGATCCCGGCGTCCGTGATGCCGAGTCGCTTGTTGATCACCATGGTGACGAGGAACAGCACGATGCCGATCACGAGCAGGATTCCGGCAAGCAGATACTGCGTTCCCGGGCGGCCCGACAGCGGTGTCACCAGATACAGCGACGTGATGAAACCGAGGATGGGCAGGAACGTGGGCGTCCGGAAATGCGCACCGTCCTTCTGCACGTCGCGACGCAGCACCAGCACCGCGACGTTGACCATCGCGAACACGGCCAACAGCAGAAGCGACGTGGTGCCGCCGAGCACCGACACCGCCTTGCTGCTCGCAAAGGCCGACACATAGAAGATCAGGCCGAAGGCGATCACGGTCGTGAAAATGATTGCCACCCACGGGGTGTGGCGGGTTCGGTGCACCGAGCCGAGAACCGGCGGCAGCACCCGCTGCCGCGCCATACCGTAGATCAGCCGGCTGGCCATCAGCATGTTGATCAGCGCGGTGTTGGACACCGCGAACATCGTGATGAACGGGAACAGCTCGTCGATCGGCAGGCCCGGCGCCGCGGCCTCGACCACGCTCACCAACGGGGTGCTGCTGGCCTTGAGCTCGCCGATCGGCACCAGCGCCACCGCGATGATCGACACCAGGATGTAGACGAGTCCGGCGATGCTCAACCCGGTCAACAACACCTTCGGGAAGATCCGGACCGGGTCCTTGGTCTCCTCGGCCATGTTGACCGAGTCCTCGAAGCCGACCATGGCGAAGAAGGCGAGCGACGTCGCCGCGGTGATCGCGACGAATGTGCTTCGCTCCTCGCCGCTTTCGAACATCACGATGCGGGAGAAGTCGTGGTCACCACCCTGGGTGAAGGCCCATAGACCGACGAAGATCACCAGCAGCAGGCCGGTGATCTCGATGATGGTCAGGCCGACGTTGAGCTTGACGCTCTCACTCACACCGCGCAGGTTGATCGCGGCCAACACGGCCATGAAGATCAGCGCGATGACGGCGACCCCCGCCTTGCCCCAGTCCAGGCCGAGACCCTTGATCATGTTGGCGGCGAACGCTTGCGACGCGGTCGACGCCGACGTGATGCCGGAGCACATCACCA
Organism: Mycobacterium sp. E136; assembly: GCF_001666865.1. NCBI lineage: Bacteria > Bacillati > Actinomycetota > Actinomycetes > Mycobacteriales > Mycobacteriaceae > Mycobacterium > Mycobacterium sp. E136. The sequence goes on along the minus strand of NZ_LZJE01000298.1, from coordinate 9,200 downwards.
CGAAGGCGACGAGGAAGGTGAAGAACTGGATCCCGAAAGCCTTGTGCGCGTATAGCGCAGCCCCGGCCGCCTGCGGATACTTGGTGACGAGCTCCAGATACGAGAAGGCCGTGATGGTGGCGATGGCGAATGCGAGAAGGAACGGCAGCCATGCGGCACCGCCCACCTCGCCGGCGACCTGACCCGTCAGCGCGTAGACACCGGTGCCGAGGATGTCGCCGACGATGAACAGCAGCAACAACCCCGGACCCATGACCCGCCGAAGCTCCGGCTGCTTGTCGGTCGGCGTACTCATCATCGTTTGCTCTTCGCGCAAGCGCTCATCGGTGCCCTTTGCTCTTCGCGCAAGCGCTCATCGGTGCCCTTTGCTCTTCACGCAAGCGCTCATCGGTGCCCTTTGCTCTTCGCGCAAGCGCTCATCGGTGCCCTCCTGGTGGCACTTACACCTGCGCCACTCGCTCGTCGATTGGTGCCAACACGTCTATCACGTCGATCAAGGTCGCGCGTGCTGTTGCGCGAGGGCCGTCGCCCTCGGCGACGAGCGCAGCCACCACCGCACCGTCGACGGCGTTGACCAACGCGGTGAGGTACTCGGCCCGCACCGAGCGACCCGAACGTTCGATGACCTCGATCACCGCGTCGGTGCGCTGTCGCATGATCCGCCGTTGGATCTCGCGCAGTCCCGGGTGGCGTGCGCACGCGATGTACCGCTCGTAGCGCGAGATCAACTGCTCGCTGACCCGCTGCCCCGCCACGTCGTCGACCAACAGATCGACCAAGATGTCGGCGGTCGATTCCGCGCCTCGCCGGCGCCGCGACAGCATCGCGACCCTGGCGCGCAATTGCTCGGCTTCGCGCTCTCCGACGTATTCGACGGCCTTGGCGATCAGATCGTCGAGCGAGGAGAAGTAGTACGTCGTCGACGCCAGCGGGAGGCCGGCGCGGCGGGCCACGGCGCGATGCCGCACCGCGTCGAAGCCGCCCTCGCACAGCAGGTCCGCAGCAGCGCTGACCAGCGCAAAGCGTCGACGCTCTCCCTTGGGAGTGACCGCTGCCGTCACCTTTAGCATGCTGCCAGTCGGGCGGCCCTCCCATCGCGCTTTCGGCTAATCGTCAGGCTTTGCTCACGAAGTCGGGGCTGGTGTTTCTGGTGCGACGGGCGACCGCCGCTCGTCGGCGATGAAGCGCCGGTGGCATCATGGCCGCCATGCCCGAGCTGAGTCGCCGATCGCTTCTGCGCCTCGGTGTCGGCGCGGCGGCCGGTGCGGCAGCGCTGCGGATGGCACCGCCGGTTCCTGCCGCGCCCGCGGCACCCACTTACGTCGACGGGTCGTTCGTCTCCGCGGCACGCGGAGGGCGGTCGACCAACTGGGCGATCGCGCGCCCGCCGGGCCAGAGCACGCCGCTGCGTCCGGTCATCGCCCTGCACGGCAAGGGGCAGGACGCCGCGGGTGTGATGGCCGGCGGTGTGGAACAGGGCCTGGCCGAGGCCGTCTCCGCGGGCCTGCCGCCCTTCGCCGTCGTCGCAGTCGATGGCGGCGGAAGTTACTGGCACAAGCGGGCCAGCGGCGAGGACTCCGGCGCGATGGTGCTCGACGAGCTGATCCCGTTGCTGGGTTCGCAGGGCCTGGACACATCGCGTGTCGGCTTCCTCGGCTGGTCGATGGGCGGCTACGGGGCGCTGTTGCTCGGCGCGCGGCTCGGGCCCGCCCGCACCGCCGCGATCTGCGCGGTCAGCCCGGCGCTGTGGACGTCCTCCGGCGCCGCCGCGCCCGGTGCATTCGACAGCGCGGAAGACTATGCGGCCAACAGTGTCTGGGGGCTCCCCGCACTGGGATCGATTCCGATCCGGATCGATTGCGGGACCGGCGATCCGTTCTATTCGGCGACGAAAGAGTTCATCGCGCAGCTGCCGAATCCGCCCGCGGGCGGGTTCTCGCCCGGTGGGCACGACGCCGGCTTCTGGAGTTCGCAGCTTCCCGGCGAGCTGGCCTGGATGGCACCGCTGCTGACCGCCTAAAGAGCGATGCGACCTTCCGCCGCGGCCAGTGCGATGTCACTGCGAAAGTGACTGCCCGGCAGCCGAATCGACTTGATCAGCTGATACGCGGCGTCGCGTGCCGCGGACAGATCGGCGCCGGCGCCGACGATGGACAGCACACGTCCGCCTGATGAGACCACGGCACCGTCGCCGCGACGGCTGGTACCCGCGTGCAGTACGCCGTCGGCCTCGGATCCGGTGATCACGTCGCCGACCCGTGGACGGCCCGGATAGTTCTCCGCCGCCAGCACGACGGTCACCGCGGCACCGTCGCGCCATTGCAGCGCGGGCTCGTCGGCGAGGCGGCCGGTGGCGGCCGCATACAGCAGCCGTCCCAACGGGGTCTCCAGCAGCGCCAGTACCGACTGGGTCTCCGGATCGCCGAAGCGGCAGTTGAATTCGACCACCGCCGGTCCCTGCGATGTGATGGCCAGCCCGGCGTACAGCAGTCCCGAGAACGAGCTGGCGCGCGCAACGAGTTCGGCGGCAACGGGTTTCACCACATCGTCGACGATCTGGGTGACGATGGCGTCGGGCAGCCACGGCAGCGGCGCGTAGGCACCCATGCCTCCGGTGTTGGGGCCGGTGTCGTTGTCACCGACCCGCTTGAAGTCCTGCGCCGGTAAGAGGGGCACCACGGTCTCGCCGTCGACGACGCAGAACAGCGATACCTCGGGTCCGTCGAGGAACGACTCGAGCAGCACGGGATGTCCCGCGTCGAGCAGGCCCGCGGCATGGGAACGCGCGGCGGCGCGGTCGGTGGTCACCACCACGCCTTTGCCCGCGGCAAGGCCGTCGTCCTTGACCACCCACGCGGATTCACCGCCGGGCGGGCCGAACCGGTCGAGCGCGGCGTCCAGGCGTGCGGGGTTGTCGACGACCTCGCTTCTCGCGGTGCGCACACCGGCGGCGGTCATCACATCCTTGGCGAACGACTTCGACCCCTCGATTCGGGCCGCATCCTTCGTCGGCCCGAAGCACGCGATCCCGGCACTGCGCACGGCGTCGGCGACACCGAGCACCAAGGGCACCTCCGGTCCGACCACGACGAGGTCCGACTCCAGCTTGCGGGCCAGGTCGGTGACCGCCTCCCCCGAGGTGATGTCGACGTCGTACTGGTCGGCGATCGCGGCGGTACCCGCATTGCCCGGCGCGATCGCCAGACTCTCGACCTCGGGGTCACGCCGCAGCGCTAGCAGCAACGCATGTTCACGGGCACCGGATCCGATTACCAGGACTCGCACAACTGCTCACCCTAACTGCACAGCCGATCTTGGTTCGGATGGCCGATCTTGTGTTCCCCGGCAACATCGCCCAATACGTCAACAAGCGCGACGGGTTCGGGTTGGACACCGACTCCAAACGATTCGTGCGACTGCTCTTTCATCCGGTGCTCGTCGCCTGGGCGCTGTGGAGCACGGGCGTGCCGCGCCGCCGCTGACCGCGGCGATAGTTAGGCCATACACTTGACACGACGTTGTATGGTCGAATGTATGACCCAGGCCACATGTCCCTTCGGACACGGATACGACTTCACCGACCCCGAGGTGCTCCTGCGCGGGATCCCCGTCGCGGAGTTCGCCCAGCTGCGCAAGACCGCACCGGTGTGGTGGAACGAGCAGCCAGAGTCGATCTTCGACGACGGCGGCTACTGGGTGATCAGCCGCCACGAGGACATCAAGGCGATCTCGCGCAACGGCGAGCTGTGGTCGACCAACCGCAAGGGTGCGGTGATGCGACTGCCCGAGGGAGTCACCTCCGAACAGCTCGAGCTCACCAAGGCACTACTGATCAACCACGATGCGCCTGAGCACACCCGGTTGCGCAAGCTGGTCTCGCGCCTGTTCACCCCGCGGGCGATCGCGACGCTCGAGGAACGGCTGGCCACCGCCGCGCGCGAGATCGTCGCCGCGGCAAGGCAAAAGGGCAGCGGCAACTTCGTCGACGACATCGCGATGCGCTTGCCGCTTTTGGCGATCGCCGATCTCATCGGCGTGCCCGAGGCCGATCGCGAGAAGTTGTTTCACTGGACCAACGCGATCATGAACACCGACGACCCCGACTTCGACAGCGATCCGACCGCCGCCAATGCGGAACTGATGGGGTACGCCTACACGATGGCCGAGGAGCGCCGTCGTTGTCCGGCCGACGACATCGTGACCCGCCTCATCGAGGCCGATATCGACGGGGAGTCGCTCGACGATGTGGAGTTCGCGTTCTTCGTCATCCTCTTGGCGGTCGCCGGGAATGAGACGACCCGCAATGCGATGACCCACGGCATGAACGCCTTCTTCGAGAATCCGGATCAGTGGGAGCTGTTCAAGCGCGACAGGCCGGCAACCGCCGCCGACGAGATCGTGCGCTGGGCCACCCCGGTGCACTGCTTCCAGCGGACAGCGCTCGCCGACACCGAACTCGGCGGCGTCACCATCCGCGAGGGGCAGCGGGTGGGGCTGTTCTACAGCTCGGCCAACTATGACGAAGAGGTGTTCGACCAGCCCTTCCGGTTCGACATCCTGCGCGACCCCAACCCCCATCTGGGATTCGGCGGCAACGGCGCCCACTACTGCATCGGCGCGAACCTGGCCCGCATGGAGATCAAACTGATCTTCGACGAGATCGCCGACCAGATTCCCGACATCACCAAACTCGGTGAACCACAACGCCTTCGGTCGGGCTGGATCAACGGCGTCAAGGACCTGCAGGTCTCCTACACGGGTTGACCGGGAGGGCTGAGTAGGATTCCGCCGTGCGCACCCACGGCTGGTCGGGCTCGGCGCCGTCGACGGATGAGGAGGCGGTCGCCCGCATCCTCGACGCCGCGGGCAAGGCGATCGACGCCCGCGGTGCGGAGTTCTCCATCACCGACGTCGCACGCACGCTCGGGGTCACCCGGCAGACCGTCTACCGGTACTTTCCCAGCACCGACGCGCTGCTGCAGGCGTCGGCGCAGCGTGCGGCGACCGGCTTTCTGGACCGGTTGGCCGATCATCTGCAGGGGCTGACCGACCCACAGGAGGCGGTCGCCGAGGGCATCGCCACCGCGCTCGAATGGCTGCCACGGGACAAGCACATCGGCCTGCTGCTGATGCCCGCGCGGGCCAGCGCTTTCAGCCAGACGGTCACCTCGGACATCGCCCTGGAGTTCGCCAACTCGATGCTGCGGCGCTTCGACGTGGATTGGTCCGCCTTGGGCTTCACCGACGACGACCTCGACGAGTTGGCCGAGCACCTGTTACGGATCATTCAGTCGTTCATCATCGACCCGGGACGTCCGCCGCGTCACGGCGCCGAACTGCGCGACTATCTGCGGCGCTGGGTCGGCGCCTCCGTGGCGGCACCCACGACGGCCCGCTGAGGAGCAAAATTAGTGCTCAGTCGGCCGTCGGCCGGCCCGTAAACTCACCGTCGTGAGTGTCGTCGACGCCTTCCTCTCGACGTGGTCGCGGGCCCGCGCCACGTTCGGTGAGGGCACCCCGCAAGACGGCGGCGGACTGGACAGCAGCGCCCTTTTCGAGTCCCTCCGCGCTGAAGTGGAGGCGGCGGGGCCGGGATCGGATTGGACGGGCGCGGGCGCCGAGGGTTATCGCGACCAAAACGCACGCCAGGCAAGGACTCTCGGCGCGATGGCCGAGTTGGACCGCCGACTCGCGGCGGAAGTGGACCGGTCGGCGGACGTGGTGCGGGCCGGCCGTCGTGAGCTCGACGCCGTGCGACAGTGGGTCGTCGATACCGCGGCGACGGTGCCTGCGACCCTGGAAGGGGAACGGATGCTGTGGCCGGTGGTCAGCAAGGGCGCCGGCGAGGTCGCCGAGATCATCGAACGCTGCCATCGCGACCTGGAGGCCATCGCAGCCCGGATGCGCGCACTCGGCGCAGAGTACGAGGAGCTGGGCCGGCCCTGAGCGGTCGTGCGGTCAGAGCACTGTCAACGGCAGCGATTTGCGGTTTTCGAACTCCCAGGTCGATCCGCCGCTGACCCTGACAACCGACACCTCGGAGAACTCCTTGGCCTCGGTCTCTGTCTCGACGACGCGTGCGGTCCACTCCTGCGCGGCACCGCTCACCTCGACGTCGAGGTGCTTGTCCACCGCGGCGACGATCGCCTGCAGGGGGCGCCGCTCCCGGGGCGACACCAACGAGACCCACGCTCCGTCCTCGTGCGCGGGTGAACGCCGCAGATGCACGGTGTCCGGACCGAATTCGGCGTCGACGTAGGCGGCGGGGTTGAGCATCGGATGCAACTCGAGCGTGCGCACCGCGCCCTCGATTCCGCCGGGCAAGTTCAGCGCGCGGTGGATGCGTTCGGCCGCGATACCGGCCAGCCCGATCAGTTGCTTGGTGCAGATCTCGGTCGCCAGTTCGGTGTTCGTACCGGCCCGCTTCCCGACGGCGATGACATACGACAGGTTGAGCAGGTGCATCTGCAGACACACCTCGTCGGCGATGCGCACCAGCGCCGAATGTGAGAACGCGCCGAAGTCGAAGTCCGAGACCAACGGACCGGAGTAGTCCGACTGCCCCTCGTCGCCGGTGTCGATGGGGTCGAGTTCGGTTCTGGCGGCACGCGTCCGCGCGACGACCTCGAGCACCGGGTGGTCCTCCACCTCGGGATACGACTCGTCGATGATCACGGTCCATGCGCAATGCGGTTGCCGGTCGGCGGGTGTGCGCGGCGGGCGGTGGATCGGGCGGATCTGGGCTCGACGGTTGGTCGCCACGGCCGTCGCGTCGAACGTCGGGTCCTCGATGTCGTGGCACATGCCGCGCACATACTCTTCGCCCATCGGTTCCACGTCCAATAGTGCGCCGCAGTGGTCGAGGTGAAATTCGCCGTGCCATCGGTCGTGGACGGTGTAGCGGAAATCCATGAACTGCGGTGGCGCCCCGATATCGAGCTGCAGACCCTTGAAGATCGTGATGACGTCGGTGCCCTCGTACTTCAGGGCCTTCTGCATCCGCCTGGTGTAGATCGGGCTGGCGCCCATCCACTCCTCGATCGCGACCTGCAGCATCTCCTCGCGGCCGAAATTGCTGATGATCCAGGCCATTCCGGAGCGGTCGATCAGCTGACCGATCAGCAGCAGCTCGGGCACCAAAACTGCGAGCTGCTCACGCGACAGCGATGAATACCTACTTGTCATGCTCGTCGTGCACCGCTCCGCCGGAATGCATCTTCACCGCGGCGTTGACGTTCGCCTTCTTGTCCCCGCCTTTGCCCTTTTGGCGGTTCTTGATCACCTTGCTGACCGCACCGTCCAGCTTCGAGCCCAAGGGGAACCCGAGGTAGTGGGTCAAGAAGACCGCCATCTCCTTGAGCTCCTGCTCGGTCATCTCGCCGTTGGCGAGCGCGGCGTTGGCCTGGATCTCGGCGAGGTCGGAGTTCCCCACGGCGGTCACCGCGGTCAGCGTCATGATTCGCTTGTCTCGCATGGACAGGCCGGGACGTGTCCAGATGGTGCCGAAGAGGTGGTCGACGGTGAGGTCGAAGTACGGGTCGCCCTCGATGTTCGGCATCTCCCAGCCGTAGACCTCGTTCATCTTCTCGAGGCCCTTGCGACGCAATTCGTCCATCAGACTCACTCCTTCGTGTGTGGCACGCCGAGCCCGGCCGCGAGATTCCGCAGCGCGACTTCGGCCAGTGGAAGTTCAACGTCGGTCGCCTTGCCCAATTCGAGCGCCAAGCGCAGGTCCTTCTCGCCGAGACCACGGGTGTGAACGAACATGTCGTGCAGGAAGTGGTCCGGGGCGAGCGGTTTGGTGTCGTCGCGGTACATGATGGCACCGGGTCCACCGCTCTGCGCATCACTGTGCCGCACCACGCGTCCCAGCTTCTGCAGGTCGATGCCCGCGGCCTCGGCGAGCACCTGCGCCTCGCAGGCCGCGGCGAATCCGGTGAACGTCAGCATGTTCCGGGCCAGCTTCATCCGGGTGCCCGCGCCGGGCTCGCCCGCGCGGACCACCAACGAGGCCCACTGTTTGAAGACGGGCTTGACCGCGGCGTACGCCTCGTCGTCGGCGCCGACCATCACGGCCAGCTCACCTCTGTCGGCCGCTCCTGCGCCACCGCTCACCGGCGCGTCGACGATGTGAATACCCCTCGGGCGCAATTGGTCTGCCAGCTCCGGTGCCGTGCCGGGCTCGATGGTCGAGTGGATCGCGATGACGGTACCTGATTTGGCGTGTTCGGCGAGCCGACCGACGACGTCGCGCACCTGCTCGTCGTTGAGCACAGTCACGCTGACGATGTCGGCGGCTGCGACGTCGGCGACGCTGTCGGCGAGTGTCGCGCCGATTTCTGCGAGCGGAGTCATGGCCTCGGTCCGAACGTCGAACACCACCAGCCCACCGGGCCAGTCGACCAGACGCTTCGCCATCGGAGCACCTTGGTTGCCGAGGCCGATGTAGCCGAGCTTGGTTTGTTCACTCATGACCGAATGATCTGTCCACCGTCGACGTTGAAGATTTGGCCAGTGATCCACTTCGCCTGATCGGACAGCAGGAACAGGCACATGCCGACCAGGTCCTCCGGCTGTCCCATGCGCGACAACGGAATTCCCTTCACGATGTCGGCGACCATCTCCTGAGGAGTGGTGGTCCGGTTGGCCTCGGTGTCGATCGGCCCCGGTGCGATGGCGTTGACCCTGATGTTCTGCCCGCCCAGCTCGGTGGCCAATTGCTGGGTCAACCCATTGACGCCGACCTTGGCCAGGCCATAGAAGTTCGAGTACAGCCACGCCGCGGTCGAGGACTGATTCACGATGGCCCCGCCGCCCCGCTTGGCCATCTTCTTGTATACCGCTCGGGTGCAGACCAAGGCGCCGTCCATGTTCACGCTCATGAACTTCTTGTAGTAGTCCCAGTCAACGGTGATCAGGAAGTCGAGCTTCATGCCGCCGAAGATCGCGGCGTTGTTCACCAGGTAGTCGATGCCCCCGAACTCCGAAAGCGTCTGCGCCGCCATCTCCTTCGCCGATTCAGGGTCGGATACGTCGACCCGCACGGCCAGCGCGTTACCGCCCTCATCCTTGATTCCGTCGGCAACCTTCTGCGCACCCTCGGTGTTGATGTCGGCGACCACCACGGCGGCGCCCTCGCGGGCCAACGCCTCGGCGTACGCCTGTCCGATGCCGCCGCCGGCGCCGGTGACGATCGCCAC
>NZ_LZJE01000297.1:0-3060 GCF_001666865.1 Mycobacterium sp. E136 | reverse complement strand
GCCGCGACTGATCGCCCCCGGCAAAAGCCGCGAGGTCCACCACGACGCCAAACACAACCCGGCCCACGGGCCGCCAGCGCCGGATCTGTCACCGCTAGATGCCATGCGCCACAAGATGCGTCAACCCGAGAACGCGAAAGCCTATAAACGCCGCTCAGCCACCGTCGAACCAGTCATCGGACATCTCAAAGACCAAATCGGCTTACGCCGCTTCGCCCGCCGAGGACTCCAAGCCGTCACCGCCGAACTGCACCTGGCCGCCGCCGTACTCAACCTCACCCGCCTGCACCACAAAGCCCTCGCCCTGGGGTGAACACCCCGATACCCCGACACAGCACTCACCACTCACCAGACCCACCGGTCACCACTCACAAAGCGCAACAGCCACCTGCTGCGTGGGATCAACCCGTTAGAGGGCGAACCCGCGGTACCGGCTAACCTCGACGCGAGTCAACCGACACGAGGGAGTGGTAATGCAGGGCTTCGCCGGAAAGGTCGCCGTGGTCACCGGCGCCGGGTCGGGTATCGGACAGGCACTGGCCATCGAGCTGGCCAAGTCGGGCGCGAGCGTCGCGATCAGCGATGTCGACACCGAGGGCCTGGCGGCCACCGAAGAGCGAATCAAAGCGATCGGCGCGCCGGTGAAGACCGACCGCCTCGACGTCACCGAGCGCGAGGCCTTCGAGCTGTACGCCGACGCGGTCGTCGAGCACTTCGGCAAGGTCAACCAGATCTACAACAACGCGGGCATCGCGTATGTCGGCGACGTCGAGGTGACGCCGTTCAAGGACATCGAGCGAGTGATGGACGTCGACTTCTGGGGCGTCGTCAACGGCACCAAGGCGTTCCTCCCCCACCTGATCGCCTCGGGCGACGGGCACGTCGTCAACGTCTCCAGCCTGTTCGGCATCTTCTCGATTCCGGGTCAGGCGGCGTACAACTCGGCGAAGTTCGCGGTGCGCGGGTTCACCGAGGCGCTGCGTCAAGAGATGCAGGCGTCGGGGCGCCCGGTCAAGGTGACGACGATTCACCCCGGCGGGATCAAGACCGCGATCATGCGCAACTCGACGGCCGCCGAGGGGGTCGACCGCGAGGGTTTGACCAAGACGTTCGACACCTGGCTGACGCGGACCACTTCCGAGCGGGCCGCGAAAATAATCTTGGATGGCGTCCGAAAGGACCGCGCGCGAGTGCTCGTCGGGCCCGACGCAAAGATCCTCGACGTGATCGTGCGCATCACGGGTTCGGGCTATCAGCGACTGTTCCTGACACTGATGAAACGGCTGGTGCCCAACGCGCACTGACGCGTCACGAGTCGCCGAGCGGGTGTTCGGCGAGGAACGCATCGGCCACATGGCCGGGGTCCCCACCGTCGGCCACCGCGGCGCGCATCTCCGCCAGCGCGGCGGTGTCCAGCACGCCGGCCACCTCGTTGAGCGCGAGCACCTGTGACTCGTTGAGTTCGTTGCGCCGCGACAACGGCACCAGGTTCTCCGCTCGGATCAGCGACGTGCGGTCCGACAGCATCAGCAGCTCGGTCGGGATGCCGGGCGCCGCCGTGGTCGTCCACGCCGCCGGGAACCGGCCCGACCGCACGGCGTCGGAAACCGCCTCGCTGTCGCCGAATTCGGTCACCTTCGGTTTGCACGGCCCGATCGCGGACGGCCGGGGCGCCTCGGCGACCGCGGCGACGGTCAGCCCGTCGCAGTTGCGTACCGCAGCGGTGACGTCGCGTCCATCCCACTTCTCGGCTGTCGACTTCGCCACCGCGAGCGCGGGCTTGTCCTCCGCCGACGTGGTGTAGTCGCCCGCGGCGACGCCCTCAGGCAGCGCCGAGACCATCTCCCGATACACCTGCGTCGGCGCACGTGCGGTCGCCTCGGGGTCGAACCTGTGCAGCAGCCGGCCGGTGAAACCGGGCACCACCTTGATCGCGCCGGAATCCAGCTCGGCCAGCGGATCGTCCTCGATCTCGACGTGCGCCGCGCTGCCGTAGGACCGCAGCGCAGCGGCGTAGAGGTGGGCGATCAGCGTCGACTCGGGATCGGCCGTCGCGCCGACGGCTATCGACGGTCGCTCGGTCTGCCCGCCGCACGCGGCGCAGCCCGCCACGATCACCGCGACGAGCGCCAGCGCCAACCGCCGGCCCACGCGGGTCAGCCTTCCGACGCCTCGGCCACCGCCTGCGCGACGGCGGGCGCGACCCGGGGGTCCAGCACGCTCGGCACGATGCGATCGGGCGCCAGGTCGTCGCCGACCACTGAGAAGATCGCCTCGGCGGCCGCGACCTTCATCCGCTCGGTGATGCGTCGCGCTCCGGCGTCGAGCGCACCGCGGAACACGCCGGGGAATGCCAGCACGTTGTTGATCTGGTTCGGGAAGTCGCTGCGCCCGGTGGCGACGACGGCCGCGTACCTGCTCGCGTCGTCGGGATGGATCTCGGGATCCGGGTTCGACAACGCGAACACGATCGAGTTCGGCGCCATCGAGGCGATCAGGTCGGCGGGCACGACGCCGGCGGACAGCCCGAGGAACACGTCGGCGCCCTCGAGCGCCTCGGCGATTCCCCCGGTCAGTCCGCGCGGGTTGGTCGTCTGCGCCAGGTCGGCCTTGTAGGAGTTCAGGCCCTGCCTGCCCCGGTGCACGATGCCCTGCGAGTCCAGCAGCGTGATGTCGCTGACGCCGGCCGCCATCAGGATCTTGGCGCACGCGACGCCCGCCGCACCGGCTCCGGAGACCACCACCCGAAGCGACTCGATCTTGCGGTCGACGACCTTGGCCGCGCCCAGCAGGGCGGCCAGCACGACAATCGCCGTGCCGTGCTGGTCGTCGTGCATGACCGGGCAGTCCAGCGCCTCGACCAGGCGCCGCTCGATCTCGAAGCACCGCGGCGCCGAGATGTCCTCGAGGTTGACCGCGCCGAACGTCGGCCGCAGCCGGACGAGGGTCTCGACGATCTCGTCGGTGTCCTTGGTATCAAGCACGATCGGGATCGAGTCGAGGTCGGCGAACGCCTTGAACAGTGCGCTCTTACCCTCCATAACCGGCAGCGACGCGGCC
>NZ_LZJE01000296.1:0-6310 GCF_001666865.1 Mycobacterium sp. E136 | reverse complement strand
GGCATCGCCGACTCCGCCTTGGCTTCCCACTCCGCGAAGGTCATCGGCAGGTTCGGCACGATGCCGGAGAGGCCTTGCAGGTAGATCTCGAACTGGTAGTTACCGAACGTCATGCGGCAAGCGTGCCAGGCCTACGGTCAGGCGTTGGCTTCGGCCTTGGCCAGTTCGCGCTTCCACTCGCGGAAGGTCTCCTCGGTGCGGCCCCGACGCCAGTAGCCGGAGATCGACGAGGCCCACTTGGCCTCGACACCGCGCTCCTTGCGGATGTAGGGCCGCAGGTTGTGCATCACCGTCTGCGCCTCACCGTGGATGAACACCTGCACCTGTCCGGGCAACCACGGCGTCTCTCTCACCGCGGCGATGAGCGGGGCGTGGTCGCCGGCTTGATCTTCGGGAACCAGGTCCGCGCGACCACCGCGATAGACCCACCGCACCTCGACACCGTCGGGCTTCTTCAACGGGACCTCGTCATCGGGCCCGGCGACCTCGATCAACACGTGCCCGATGGCATTGTCCGGCAACGCTTCCAGCGCATTGCTGATCGCGGGGACCGCTGCTTCGTCGCCTGCCATCAGATGCCAGTCGGCGGCGGGATCCGGCGCATAGGCGCCGCTGGGCCCCATCAGGTACGCGGGCTGACCGGGGGTTGCAGCGGCAGCCCACGGCCCAGCGACACCGTGGTCACCGTGCACCACGAAGTCGACGCAGATCTCCCGACGCTCGGGATCGACGTTGCGAACGGTGTACGTGCGCACGGTCGGCCGCTGTTCCGGCGGCAGCGAAGAGAACGAGTCGATGGTCAGCGGTTGCGGCAATGCGGCGACATCGACCGCCGGATCGACGATCACGATCTTGACGTAAGCGTCGGTGAACTCGTTCGGGGTGAACGTGTCGAACCCCGGGCCGCCCAGAACCAGCCGGAGCAGGTGTGGGGTCAATTGCTCAGTACGCACCACTTCGAAAGTGTGTATCGGTCGCCCTGCCAACAGAAATCCTTCCAAAACTCGCTAGCCGGTTCGACCGAACTGGGTACGAGCCGGCCTCACCGACTATACGAGCAGGTCGCGCCGGCCGGGGTTCTACCTTGTGCGCCTGCGGTCGCGGACAACGCATGTCACCTGGGCGCCAACTTCCACCTCCCGTCGCGGCTGACCACCAGTCCGCAAAGTTCGAGGGTCGCCAGCGGACCCAGCACCTGGCGCGCCGGCAGGCCGGACGCCACCGCGATCTCTTCGGCGGTGCGCCCGCCGCGGCGCGGAAGCGCGTCGTAGACCCGCTTGTCGGTGTCGCTGAGCTCGTCCAACGGTGAGACCGGTCGCTGCTCTTCCGGCGCCAGTTCGCCAATCCGACCAACCAGCTCGACGACGTCGGCCGCGCGCGTGACGAGGTGCGCCCCGCTGCGCAACAGGGCGTGACACCCGACCGACGCCGACGACGTGACCGGGCCGGGAACCGCACACACCGGGCGGCCGAGCCCGCGCGCCCAGGCCGCGGTGTTGGCCGCACCGCTTCGCGCGCCGGCCTCCACCACGACGGTCGCCCCCGCCAGCGCGGCCACCAAGCGGTTGCGCGTCAAAAACCGATGACGTGCAGGCCTGACACCGGGCGGATATTCGCTGAGCAGCAGGCCTTGTTCGGCGATCCGCCGTAACAGCGCGGTATGGCCCGCCGGATACGGCACATCGACGCCTCCGGCGAGCACCGCGACGGTGACACCCTCGACGGCAAGCACCGCGCGGTGCGCGGCACCGTCGATGCCGAACGCGCCACCGGACACCACCGCGACATCGCGCTCGGCCAGTCCGGTCGCCATGTCGGCCGCCACGAACTCGCCGTAAGTTGTCGCTGCACGCGTCCCGACGACGGCGGCGGACCGGAAGGCGACCTCGTCGAGCGCGGCGGGACCGATCGCCCACAACACCAACGGCGGCTGTGCCTGCGGCCGCAACCGGTCGGGTGCACCTCTGAATCCACCGAACGACAGCAGTGGCCACTCGTCGTCATCACAGGTGACCAGCCGGCCCCCGAGCCGTGCCAACACGGCCAAATCCTTTCCTGCGCAGTCGATGTCACGCCGGGCTTCGGCTCGACGGTCGACCTCTTCACCCGCCATGCCGCGACGCACCCGCGCCGCGGCCTCCACTGCGCCCACCCGTCGTACGAGTGCGGCCAGTGCCGGACACGGGGGTTCGACCACTCGGGACAGATACGCCCAGGCCTTCAGGGTTTCGTCGCTCACAGCGCACCCCCGGCCGGACGGAAACTCAACGCCGTGGTGACGTCCTCGAGAACCGGCGATGTCCGTCCGGCAAGATCGCTGAGCGTCCACGCGACCCGCAGGGTCCGATCCATTCCGCGGACGCTCAGCGTGCCCCGGTTCAGCGCCGCCTCGAACGGCTTCATCACCGCGGGAGGCAGGCGAAACTTGCGGCGTAGCAACGATCCGCTGACCTCGACGTTGGTGCTGATGCCGTACGGCCGCCACCGCTCCGCAGCGGCCGCCCGCGCCGCGGCGACCCGCTCGCGCACCACGTCGGTGGACTCGCCGTCCTTGGCGACGATCGCACCCGCCCGTAGTGAGTGCATCCGCACGTAAAGGTCGACACGGTCGATCAGGGGGCCGGACAGCTTGCCGAGGTATCGCCGTTTCTCATGTCCGGTGCACACACAGTCCCGCGGGTCGGGGCGCGCACATGGACACGGGTTGGCCGCCAGAACCAGTTGGAAGCGGGCCGGATACCTGGCGACGCCGTCGCGGCGCGCGAGGCGGATCTCCCCGTCTTCCAAGGGTGTTCGTAACGCCTCGAGCACGCTGCTGCCGATCTCGGCGCACTCGTCGAGAAACAGGACGCCGCGGTGCGCACGACTGACCGCGCCGGGGCGTGCCATTCCTGACCCGCCGCCGACCATCGCCGCCACACTCGACGTGTGATGCGGTGCGACGAAGGGCGGGCGGGTGATCAGCGGCGTTTCCTCCGACAGCAGACCCGCCACCGAGTGGATTGCGGTGACTTCGAGGGCCTCACTGTCGGACAGCGGCGGTAGAAGGCCCGGAAGACGTTGCGCGAGCATCGTTTTACCGACGCCCGGAGGGCCGGTCATCATGAGGTGATGGCCACCGGCCGCGGCCACCTCGACCGCGTAGCGCGCTTCCGTTTGACCGATGACGTCGGCGAGGTCGGCCCGGGGTTCGGGGCGCGACGACGGAGACGCGATGCGCGCTTCGAGCTGCCCCGTACCCGTGATCCACGCCTTCAGCTGAGTCAACGTGCGCACGCCCCACACCTCGATGCCGTCGACGAGGCTGGCTTCGGCCAAGTTCTCGGCGGGCACCACCGCCGCGGGCCACCCTTCCCGTTTCGCCGCCAGCACTGCGGGCAGGATGCCCTTGACCGGCCGGACCCGCCCGTCGAGAGCCAATTCGCCGAGCAGCAGGGCCTTTTCGAGTCGTGGCCACTCCTCCTTGACGTTGGCCGACAGCACCGCCATCGCCAACGCCAGGTCGTACACCGATCCCATTTTCGGCAAGGTCGCCGGTGAGAGCGCCAGCGTGAGGCGAGCCTGCGGCCACTCGCATCCGCAGTTCGTGATCGCGGCGCGAACCCGGTCGCGAGACTCCTGGAGCGCTGCATCGGGGAGACCGACCAAGTGGACACGGGGCAGCCCGTTGCCGATGTCGGCCTCGATTTCGACGATCTGACCGTCGAGCGCGGTGACCGCAACCGAATACGCCCGCCCCAACGCCATCTACCCCACCCCCTGGAAGTGGATGATCTCCGGCGCGCGGCGCCGGCCGATCCGGACCCCGACGACGTCGATGCGCACAATCGGCCATCCGGTCTGCTGGGCCGCCAGCCACAGCCCGGCGAGCCGCCGCAGCCGCCGCACCTTCTGCGGTGTCACCGCTTCTTCAACACCGCCGAACCTGTCGCTCGTGCGGGTCTTCACTTCCACGAACACCACGGTGCGGGTCGTGTCGTCGATCGCGATCACATCCAACTCGCCGAACCGGCACCGCCAGTTGCGCTCGAGCACCCGCAGGCCCACCGACCGCAGGTGATCGACCGCGAGTTGCTCACCCAGCGCGCCGATCTCGGCACGCGTCCATGAAGTCATGGCTTGACCGTCGGTCAGGTCACCGACACATCGACGCGCCGCCCGTGTCCGTGCAGACCGTTATCCCCAACGCCGGTTTCATCCACAGATTGCGCCCACACCGTTTCGCCGACGTCAAAAAGCGGGTACAGGTCGGCATGACCGACAACTCGTTACACGGAGTCGCCGACCGTGCCACCGACAGCGACGCCTTCGAATACACCGCGCGGGCCGGCTTCGCGGTCAGCGGTGTCCTCCATCTGCTCGTCGGCTATCTGATCCTGCGGATCGCGTTCGGATCCGGCGGCAACGCAGACCAGTCGGGCGCTCTGGCGACACTCGCGCAACAGACCTTCGGCGCAGTGCTCCTGTGGCTCGTCGCCGCGGGTCTGCTCGCGCTCGGATTGTGGCGCGTCGCCGAAGCGGTCGTCGGCCCACGGCCGGGCGAGGGATCGGGCCGTTTCAACGACGACACCCCGGCGTGGAAGCGCGTGAAGTCGCTCGGTCTGGCCGTCGTGAACTTCGCCATCGCCTTCTCCGCGGCCCGCTTCGCCGTGGGCAGCGGCCAGCAGAGCTCGCAGCAGAACGCCGGCCTCAGCGCGCAGATGATGCAATCCGGCTGGGGTAAAGCCGTGCTGATCGCGGTCGCACTCGGACTGATCGCGGTCGGCGGCTACCACGTCTACAAGGGCGTGACCAAGAGATTCTTCAGGGACCTGCGCAATACCGGCGGAACCGGAGTCAAAGCGGTGGGGATCACTGGCTACGCCGCCAAGGGCCTGGTCCTAGCGGGGGCGGGCGTGCTCGTCATCGTGGCCACCCTGCAGGCCGACCCCGCCAAGGCCACGGGGCTGGACGCCGCGGTCAAGACCCTCGGACAGGCGCCGTTCGGCAAGATCCTTCTCGTCCTTGCGGCCATCGGCATCGCCGCGTTCGGCGTCTACAACTTCGTTCGCGCCCGCAACGGACGGATGTGACTATTCGCCCATCGCGTCGAACAAGGTCGCCAACTGCCCCGGGCTGACGGCGATACCGCACTGCGCGCGCATATCCGTCAGCGGCGCCGCGATTCCCCGCAGGTCGAGGTACTCGTTGGGATGCGCGGTGAAGTAGCCGCGCACGGCGGCGCGAGCGTCCTGCGGCGGCTGTGTCGCGGCCGCGGTCAGCACTTCGTTGGCACCGGGGTGGGCCTCCAGATAACCACCTGCCTGGCTCAGCACACCGCTGGCCGTCGTCGCCAGGCCACTGGCCGTGCACGGTGCGGCACCGGCGGCCGGAGCGGCCCACATGGCACCGGCCACGATCAGCGCTCCGCAAACCAGTCCCGAAAGCTTGGATCCGTTCATTCGACCATCCTCGGAGTCCGTGCCGCGGGGCGCGCCGCCCCCGATCCAGGCAAACGTACCCCGGGGACGGCGACGCCGGAGTGCTGTGCCGAAAAGGACCGCCACGCCCTCCAGCTACACCGAAACCCGTCGGTTCGCCGCCGCCTGCGTCGAATCAGGAGACAGCCAGCGATCCCGGAGGCCGGGAAGGGTATGTTCATTAGGTAAACCTCAGCTAAAGATTGCGGCCTGACCTGCACGTACCCGCGAAAGGATCTCCTGCATGCGACCAAGGTGGAGGCTGATCGCCGCCGTCCTGTCCACCCTCGCCCTCACCGTCACCGCCACCGGATGCTCGGACTCGGGCGACAGCGACGAATTGCTGATCTACAACGCCCAGCACGAGTCGCTGACCAAGGAGTGGATCGACGCCTTCACCAAGGAGACCGGGATCAAGGTCGCCTACCGGCAAGGCGGTGACACCGAACTCGGCAATCAGCTTGTGGCCGAAGGGAAGGCATCGCCTGCCGACGTGTTCCTGACCGAGAACTCCCCCGCGATGGCCGCCGTCGAACGCGCCGGGTTGTTCGCCGAACTGCAGCCCGAAACGCTGGATCAGGTTCCGCCGCAATACCGTCCGCCGTCGGGCAAGTGGACCGGGGTGGCCGCGCGCAGCACCGTGTTCGTCTACAACACCTCGAGGCTGCAACCCGACCAGCTGCCCAAGTCGCTGCTCGACCTGCAGCAGCCGCAGTGGAAGGGGCGGTGGGGCGCGCCCCCGACCAAGGCCGACTTCCAAGCGATCGTCTCGGCGCTGCTGCAGCTCAAGGGCGAGCCCGCGACCGCGCAATGGTTAGCCGCGATGAAGGCCAACGCCAAGCTCTACAGCG
>NZ_LZJE01000295.1:0-534 GCF_001666865.1 Mycobacterium sp. E136 | reverse complement strand
CCGAGGCCGGGAACGATGTCGCGCAGCGCGAAGGTGACCGGTTGCTCGAGTTGCTCGTAGGTGCACGAGCGGGGGTCGCGGTCGGGGCGCCACCGGTTGAACTGGGCGGTGTGGCGGAACCGTTCACCCTCCATGTGGTCGTAGCGGACCTCGACCACCCGTTCGGGGCGCAGCGGCACGAACGACAGATCCTTGCCGGCGTTCCAGCGCGACCCGCCGCCGTAGCGGCGCACGACGTCGGGGTCGGCGGCGGCGGCCCAGTTCCACGGGTGCTCCTCGAAAGTCGTTCGCAGTGGCTGAAGTTCGGCGAACAGCTCGCGACGGCGGGTCATCGGGAACGCGCCGATGACGCCGACGGATGCCAGTGTGCCGTCGTCCTTGTACAACCCGAGCAGGATCGACCCGATGCCTTCGCCGCTCTTGTGGATGCGATAACCCATCGCCACGCAGTCGGCGTCGCGGGCGTGCTTGACCTTGACCATCTCGCGCTTGCCGGGCAGATACGGGCCGTCCAGCCGCTTGGCGATCACGCCG
>NZ_LZJE01000294.1:0-977 GCF_001666865.1 Mycobacterium sp. E136 | reverse complement strand
CCGCCAATCCAGGAAAGCAGGCCTCCTCATAGGCCTGGATTTCCAGCGATCCACGTTCGGTGATCTGTCGCGTGTAGGGCAGTACTGCCTCGGGCAATCCCAGTTCGCGGCGCTGCGCGTTTACTACCTCTTTGGTACCGCGCCAAGTCAGCCGTTCATGCGCCAGCATGGTCGAGCGGCGGAATCGTGGCGGCAGGAATGAGAGGAGCTCGCCGTTGGGTCTTATCGGGAAGTAATGAAGCGTGGCCAACGGAATGTCGTAATACTCCGCGACGTTGCCAGCGACCTCCTCGAAAACCAGACCAGTGAAGAGCAGGTCGACGCCCTTCGCAAGAGACGTCAGCGTTCTGCTCAGCTCTTCCCACGCTCGAGCCTTGGGTTCCCATGCCTCGCGCGACAGTCTCCGCAGGTCCGCAACCTTCCACGGATGGGACGTGCGCGCCTGGAATTCACGATGGACGTCCTGCCATAAACGCGCGTTCGGGCCGTAGCCGACCGCCTGAAGCCCGGCGGACTCGACGAACCCCACCATGTCGGGCGCTACTGCCAAATACACCTGATGTCCGCGGTGCAGCAACTCCCGGCCAACGGCAACGCAGGGCTCCACATCGCCACGACTTCCGTAGCTTGCCAGCACAAATCTCAGGGATCTGGCCATCCACTGCCCCCCTTCAAGTTGCGTGGACCAGAGAGTACATCGGGGTCGGCGGAGTCCCACGGCGACTACTGCTGGGGCGAGCCGGCCACTCCGGTGCCGCTGGCGGTGGCATGGCGTGGCCGGTCGAATTGGAACCGCGGCAGCCGTCGGCGCCATTGCGCCTCAGCAACAACAGTGAAAGGCTCCGCAAAAAAATGAGAGGGTAGGACGCGATGAAGCTTTTAATGGCCTGCTATGGGACGCGTGGTGACGTGGAACCCTGCGCCGCGGTTGGCCGTGAACTGCTGCACCGCGGGCACGAAGTGCACATGGCCGTCCC
>NZ_LZJE01000293.1:0-514 GCF_001666865.1 Mycobacterium sp. E136 | reverse complement strand
CGACCAGATCCAGGTCGGGTCTCTGTGAGATCGCGCGGATCGCGATGGAGCCGATTCCGCCGGTCGACCAGACCACGACGCGGTGCTTACCTCCGGTCATCGATCCTCCTCCGGGAGCCCGGTGTGGCGACAAAGCCAGCGCTGAGAATAGCATCCACTATTAATGGTAACCAGAACAAAGATTAGGTTAGAGTCGGTCGTCGTGAATACCCCGGCCTTGTCGCGGTGCTGATGTTCACGCTCCGGTTCGACATCCGGGCGCCCGCCGAGGGAGCGCCGACGACCGAGCTGTACTCGGTCGCTGTGCAGATGTGTGGGAGACGGCAGGGCGACGAATCGGTCGCGAGTATCTCGAGCGCGCCGCACTGGTGACGGGGTCAATCGCAGCAACGGAGGAATCGTGAAAACACCGCTGAGAACCGTGGTCTGGGGGACGGGCGGCGTCGGGTCGATCGCGATCGATGCGATCCGGAGCAGGCCCGACCTCGAACTGGTCGGGGCGTGGGTGCACTCC
>NZ_LZJE01000292.1:0-5323 GCF_001666865.1 Mycobacterium sp. E136 | reverse complement strand
CGTCGACGGCCGCGAGTTCACGTTCACCGACGTCCCGGGCCAGCGTGACCACTCCTGGGGTGTGCGCGACTGGTGGGCGATGGACTGGGTGTGGAGCGCGTTGCACCTCGACGACGGCACCCGCCTGCACGGCGTCGACATCCGCATTCCGGGCGCCCCGCCGCTCGGCATCGGGTATGTGCAATCGGCGGGTGAACCGCTGATCGAACTGCAGGCCGTCACCGCGCGAGAGTCGTTTGCCGACAACGCGTTACCCGTCGATACGACGCTGACGCTCACGCCCGGCGACGTGACCGTCACCGCCGAGGTGCGTGGCCATGCGCCTGTGCTGCTGGTGTCGCCCGACGGCCGCATCAGTCACTTTCCCCGCGCCTGGGCGACGGTCACCACGCCCGACGGCCGCAAGGGCGTGGGCTGGCTGGAGTGGAACCGCAACCAGGGCTAGCGCGGCGCGTACATGATCAGCCCCACGCCGACCAGACAGATCAGCGCGCCGGTGATGTCCCAGCGGTCGGGCCGAAAGCCGTCGGCGACCATGCCCCAGGCGAGTGATCCGGCGATGAAGACTCCGCCGTACGCCGCCAGCACCCGACCGAAGTGGGCGTCGGGCTGAAACGCGGCGACGAAACCGTAAGCGCCCAGGGCCATCACGCCCGCACCGATCCACCACCACCCGCGGTGCTCCCGCACGCCCTGCCACACGAGCCACGCGCCACCGATCTCGAGCACCGCGGCAAGGACGAACAGCATCACCGACTTGAGCACCATCACGTCACTCAGCGTGCCGCGAGCGTGCGCAAAATGCTGGCATGGCGCGGCGTGTCGTGTGCAAACACGCACGCTCGCGCAACGAGGGGGAGCTAGGTGAGGTGGGCGCTGTCGTCGTCGAGATCGTCGCGGTTCAGGCCCATCGGCGTGGCGGCGGGGACGTCGCCTGCGGCGACCACCTTGCGGGTGATCGGAGTCAACGCGCGGAACAGCGTCTCGATCTCGTCGTCGGTCAGTGCGTCGAGCACCGGCAGGGCCAGCTCGTCGGTGGCGTCCTCGATCCGCTGCTTGAGATCGCGCCCTGCGTCGGTCAGTTCGTCGCCGTCGAGCAATCCGCGGTCGGTGAGCCGCGACCGGTACGACTGCCACTGCTCGTCGTCGTAGTCGCGGCTGCGCATGATCATCTCCTTGGGCACGCGACCCGCCGCGGCGTGCAGCACGTTGCTCTCGCGTCCGGAGATGCCGTGGTTGACGAGCACCGCGATATGCCCGTCGCCGCGCTGTTCGCGCAGCAGTGTGGTGGCGTGCCACAGCTTGGCCAACGGCTCGTCCGGCCATGGCAGCGCGGCGTTGGCCGCGAACAACGGGCGGCCGTCCAGCGTGGCGTTGCGCGCCGCTTCGGCCAGCAGGTCCGCCGCGGTCGCCACATCGTCGCCGTGTCCGACGCCGTACCGCTCGAGCGCCGCGACGGCGGACTGCTGCCGGACACGCAGCGCGTCGGCCGGGGGAGCGACCCCCCATGCGGCCGGAAGCGCCTTGGCCACACGATGCGGCGCGAAGTTGTAGAACGCCGCTGTCACCACCTCGGGCGGCACCTGGCCGAGTGGCGCCGACCTGGCGGCGAAGTAACCCATCCAAAACCCCTTGTAGCCAAGGTCGTCGAGGGCGGTGCGGGATTCCGGGGCGAAGTAGGTGACGGCGTGCACGGGTTCGAGTCGATCGAAGAATCGGCGCGCCAACGTCGGTTGCCTGTCCACGTCGGCAGTTAACCACTCACACCTGGACGTGCTCGCCGGGGTCCCGGTGTCAGCCGGGGGCGTCCGCCGACACCGCCGAACTGGCCTCGTCGATGATGGCCCGCATCGCCTGCTCGGCTGCCTCCTCGTCGCGCATCCGGATCGCGCGTGCCACCTCGTCGTGCAGATTGATCGCCGCCGGGTTCGGCGTCCTGGGCATCATCCCGTGATGTGTTCGCCCGGTGAGCACCTCGGCGACCACGCCGTTGAGCGCGCGGAACATCTCGTTGCCGCTGGCCTCTAGCATCGTGCGGTGAAAGAGTTTGTCGGCCTCGAGATAGGCCTCGAGGTCCCCGGCCCGCCCGTGAACGACCATGTCCGAGACGGCGGCCGCCATGATGCGGCACTGATCCGGATCTGCCCGCCGCGCGGCCAGCGCCGCCGCCGCCGGCTCGAAACCCCGCCGCAGTTCGGAGAGCGAGACCAGCTGCGCCGCCCGGTCGCCGGATTCCAACCGCCAACGAATCAGCATGGGGTCGAACACATTCCACTTCTCCGCGGGTTGAACCGTGATGCCGACCCGGCGTCGCGACTCGACCATGCCCATCGACTCGAGCACCCGGATGGCCTCGCGTGCAACGCTGCGCGACAACCCGTGTCGCGCGCTGACACCGTCCAGCGTCAGCACCTGCCCGGCCGGATACTCACCGGAGACGATCGCCGTGCCGAGCGAGTTCAGCAGATTGCCGTGCAGCGCGCCGACGATTGGTTGAGACGCCACGGATACATCTTTTCATACGATTGGTAAACCGATCTAAAGACATATCAATGCGTAATGGTATTGCAATCGTATGACTATTACGGCATGCTGTGTGATGCCAAACACAACTGGGTAGGTGGAGGAAATGGCGTCTCCAATCGTCGTCATGGGCGTTTCGGGCTCGGGCAAGTCGACTGTGGGCGCCGCACTCGCGCAGCGCCTGCGCGTTCCGTTCGCCGACGCCGACGACTTCCATCCGCCCGCCAATATCGCGAAGATGACCGCCGGTGAAGCGCTCGACGACGACGACCGCTATCCCTGGCTGGAGGCGATCGGCGAGTGGCTGGCCGAACACTGCGCAACCGGTGGGGTGATGAGTTGTTCGGCGCTCAAGCGCAAGTACCGCGATCAGTTGCGGCGCCACTGCGCCGAGACCGAGCTGCTGCATCTGGTCGGCACTCCGGAGATCATCGGCAGGCGGCAGGCCAGCCGTCCCGGACACTTCATGCCGGCATCTCTGCTCGCGTCCCAGTTCGACACCCTTGAACCGCTGGCCGCCGATGAGCGCGGCGTCGACATCGACGTCGACCAGAGCATCGACGCCATCGTCGAGGCCTACGTATCCGCAACGGGTTCGAACTCGACCGACCGGCAAGACGCGTGACCGCCGCACCGGTCGGGCCACATCCGTTGACGCAACACGGCGTAACAGCCAGAGACATCCGAAAACACGCACGGTCGGAGGCCTGATGGAAGCAATCGAGCCCGCCTACGGAGCAACCACGCTCCTGTTGATCGCCGCGGTTGCGGTGGCGGTCCTGCTGTTCTTGATCATGAAGGTCAAGCTGCACGCCTTCGTGGCGCTGGTGCTCGTCAGCGTGCTTACGGCGCTGGCCGCCGGCATCCCGGTCGGCGACGTTCCCGACGCCATCAGCTACGGCTTCTCGAACACCCTCGGTTCGGTCGCGCTACTGGTCGGCTTCGGAGTCATGCTCGGTCGGCTGCTCGAAGTCACCGGCGGCGCACAGGTTCTCGCCGACACGCTCATCGCCCGGTTCGGTGAGAAGCGGGCGCCGCTCGCCCTTGGGGTCGCTGCCCTGTTGTTCGGCTTCCCGATCTTCTTCGACGCCGGCCTCGTCGTCTTCCTGCCGATCATCATGACGGTCGCCCGCCGCTTCGGGGGCTCGCTCCTGCTCTACGGCCTGCCGGCCGCCGGAGCGTTCGCCGCCATGCACGCCCTGGTCCCGCCCCACCCCGGTCCGGTCGCCGCGGCCGAAGCGCTGGGCGCGAGTATCGGCGTGACGCTCCTGATCGGCGCGCCGGTCGCCGTCCTGTCGTGGTACATCGGTGTGCTGCTGGTGTCGCGGGTGATCGGGCGCCGCGTGCACGTCGACGTCCCGACGGCCTTGTTCGGCGAGATCAACGGCGGAGCAAGCACTCCCGAGCCCGATTCCGCCGATGGCGCCGGCACGTCTGCGGTGGCCACTGCGGCCCGAACCGCACCGTCGTTCCTCACCGTGCTCGGGGTGCTGCTGCTGCCGTTCGTGTTGATCTCGTTCAACACCGTCCTCGACACCCTGGTCTCCGCCGGCGTGCTGGAAGAGGACGCCACCTGGGCGCGCTATCTCATGCTGCTCGGCAACACCAGCGTTGCGCTGCTGATCACGGTGATCGTCGCGGCCGTGGTGCTGGGGTTGCGGCGGGGACGGTCGATGGACGACGTCAGCGCCCTCTACGACAAGGCCCTTGGACCCATCTGCTCGGTCATCCTGATCACCGGCGCCGGCGGCATGTTCGGCGGAGTGCTGCGGCTGAGCGGCATCGGAAGCGCGCTGAGCGACTCGCTGTCCGGACTCGGAATGTCGCTGATAGTTCAGGCCTTCATCATCGCGACGCTGTTGCGCGTGGCGCAGGGTTCGGCCACGGTCGCGATCACGACGACGGCGGGCCTGCTCAGTGCCGCGGCGGGCGAGGCGTCACTGAGCAGTCTTCACCTCACCCTGCTGTGCATCGCCATCGCCGCCGGGGCGACGGTGCTCTCCCATGTCAACGATTCGGGCTTCTGGTTGGTCAGCCGCTTCTTCGGGATGGACCTGAAGACCACGCTGAAGACGTGGACGGTCATGGAGACCACGCTCGGCCTGACCGCCTTCGCGTTCAGCCTCGTCTTGTGGCTGGTGATCTGACCCTCGTTGCGGGTCAACGGCATTCGCGAGTGGTCAGCCCTTGACGACCTGAGTGCCGCCTGCGAGTTCGTCGTGCTTGCCCTGCTTGGTCGCACTGCCGCTGATGGTCACGGCGATGACGATGATCGCGATGACACCGAGCAACCCGCCGACGAACGGAATGATCGGCAGCAACGTCCAGGAGTTGCGGATGGCCGCCTGCGCGGCCGTCGGCTTGGGCGCACCGCCCGGTCCGCGCACGCTCAGGCCGAGCAACTTCTTACCCGGAGTCGAGCCCATGCCCGCCTCGAAGGCCAAGAAGTAAACGAACATCAGACCGCCGGTGAAGAACCCGGTGACCATGATGTTGGAGGCGCTGTCGGTGACGAACGCGAGCAGCCAGCTCACGATCCCGACGAGGATGCCGTCGATGATTCGGGCGAGCCAGCGCAGGAGCAGGCCGCCCGGCTGTCCGCCCGCGGCGGGATAGCCGCCGCCGTACTGCCCAGGCTGTGATCCGAGATTTCCGCTAGTCATCCGAGTCAATGTACCGGCGACCTCGCCGATCAGGGCCGCTTTCGCACGCTCCGCGGGGGGTCAGCGGAGCTTGCGCTGCTGGCGCTTTGCCTGCTTGCGAGCCTGCTTGCGTGCGGTCTCGGCCTGTTTGCGAGCGG
>NZ_LZJE01000291.1:0-10908 GCF_001666865.1 Mycobacterium sp. E136 | reverse complement strand
GGCGAGCTCGGTCGACAAACCGGCCACACGGCGCAGCGCCGTGCGGTCTTCGAGGGCCAGCTCACCCGCGCTCGGGGTGCTGCGAATGGGGGAATCGGGATACGTCATAGGCGAATAAAGATTCGCACGGAGTTCACTTTTCATGCACCCCAATTAACGTTGCGCAACGCTCCACCATTCCTCGGACAACTCCCCGTGCGCCACCAGAACCGACGGGCCGCGCAGAAAACTACTGGCGTCGGTGACGGTGACCGATACCTCGCCGCCCGGAATCCGGACGTCGAGACTTCCCGTGGCGGCACCGGAGTACGCCAGCCCGGCGACCGCGGCCGCAACGGTGCCCGTCCCGCACGACCGGGTCTCGCCGACGCCGCGTTCGTGCACACGCATGGACACCGCGCCGTCGACGGGCGCGGTCAGCACCTCGATGTTCACGCCCTCCGGGAACTGGGTGGTGTCGAAGGACACCGGCGCCCCGACGTCCAGCGCGGACAGCTCCTCGGGTGTCAGGTCGGGATCGACGCACGCCAGGTGGGGGTTGCCGACGTCGACGGCCAGGCCCGCGAACGGCCTGCCGCCGACGATCGCCTCGCCGGTGCCCAGCTGGTTCACCTTGCCCATCTCGACGGCGACGTCGGCGCTTGTCGAATCCCAGTGGTGCAGCACCACCGACCGCGGACCGGCAAGCGACCCGACGACGAATTCGTCGCGGCTCTCCAGGCCGCTGGCCCGCAGGTAGTGCGCGAACACCCGAACCCCGTTGCCGCACATCTGCGCGATCGATCCGTCGGCGTTGCGGTAGTCCATGTACCAGTTCTCGCCCGCAACGCCCTCCGGCAGTTGTTCGAACAGCCCGGCCCGCTGCGCTGCCGCCGCAGTGGTCACGCGCAGCACACCGTCGGCGCCCAGGCCGCGGCGCCGGTCGCACAGCGCCGTCACGACCGCCGGGGCAAGCGTCAGCTCGAAGTCGAGGTCGGGCAGCAGCACGAAATCGTTCTGCGTGCCGTGTCCCTTGGCGAACCTCACGTGTTCAGGGTACGTCCCGCCACACCCGCAGCGTCTCCTCGACGAGGCCCGAGCCGGCGCCGTCGAGCCACACGATGCGGTGGTCGCGGCGAAACCAGGACCGCTGCCGGCGCACGTAGCGGCGGGTGCCGACGAAGGTCGGCTCGCGCGCTGCGGACCCGTCGCCGCCGGCGTCGAGGTCGGCGAGCACCTGCGCGTAGCCCAGCGCCCGCGAGGCGGTGACCCCGTCGCGCAGCCCGCATCTCAACAGCGCGCGCACCTCGTCGACCAGTCCGTCGGCGAACATCTTGTCGGTGCGTTTCGCCAGGCGATTGTCGAGATGTGTTGTGTCCCAGTCCAGCCCGATGATGACGGTGTCCCAGCGCGGTGCGCCGATGGCGGGGAACGAGGCGGCGAACGGCTGACCGGTCAGTTCGACCACCTCGAGCGCGCGCACGATGCGCCGGCCGTCCGTCGGTTGAATGGAGGCGGCGGCATCGGCGTCCACGCGCGCCAGTTCCCCGTGCAGGGCGGTCGCCCCGATTTCGGCGAGCCGCTGCTCGAAGCGGGCACGAACGGCCGGATCGGTGGCCGGGAAGGTCCAGTTGTCGAGCAGCGATTGGACGTACATCATCGACCCGCCCACGACCACGGGGACCGCGCCGCGTTCGAGGATGGCTTCGATGTCGGCGGCGGCCGATTGCTGGTATCGGGCCACGCTCGCGGTCTCGGTCACCTCCCAGACGTCGAGCTGGTGGTGCGGGATTCCACGACGCTCGTCGACGGTCAACTTCGCGGTTCCGATGTCCATGCCGCGGTACATCTGCATGGCGTCGGCGTTCACGATCTCGCCGCCCACGCGCTCGGCGACGTCCAACGCCAGCGCCGATTTGCCGGTCCCGGTCGGTCCGATGACCGCGATCGGACGCGTCATCGTTGGCGTGCGCTCATCGCGGCTGCCAGAGGCCGGCGAAGTAGCCGACGCCGTAGGGTGCGCCGCGGTACAGCTCCTTGGCCGACCGGGGTCCGGTGCCGACGAGGCCGGCCAGCACCTGGTACGCGACCCGGCCGACCACGGCGTCGGGCAGCCGGGTGAGCGGTTCGGTCCGGCCACCGGCCAGCGCGTCGTCCAGCGCGGCTTGTACGGGGACGGAGTCGGGGTCGAAGCCTCCCGGCGCGGCCGGGGTCAGCGTGTTGGCGCCGTCGGCGACCACGACCACCCCGACGGCGTCACCGGCGTCGTCGATCTCGGCGCGTAACCGCTCGCCGCGGGCCAACGCGGCGTCGGCGCCGTGGTCATCGGCGAACACTCGCACCTCGACGGACGCGTCGGCGCGGGCCGCACCGCGCACCCAGCCGGCGATCAGCGCGCACAGCGGCAACGCGACCGGGTCGCTCGCGGCCTCCGAGGACAGCGTGACCTGCAGGTCGACGCCGTAACCGGCGAAGGTCCCGCTGTGGTGCGGACCGAAACTCTGATCCGAGCGCCCCACCCCGACGGCGATCCACCGCGCCGGGAGCCCCGCCACGGCCGTGAACACGGCGTCGCGCAGATCGGCCAGCTCGGGCGCGGGGCCTGCGGCGAGTTCGGGCACCATGACCGGTGCCGACGGGACGATCGCGATGGCGCTCAGCACGCCGTCCACGCTAATGCGGTGCGGGCTGGGCGGCGGTGGCGGCTTCACTGCGGGCCAGCGCGGCCGTCGAAATCACCATCACCCCCACCGCGATGATCAACGTGAGCAGTCCGGCCTCGCCCGGCCGCAGCATCTCGCCGAGCACGACGACGCCGAGCACCGACGCGACCACCGGTTCGGCCACGGTCATCGTCGGCAAGGACGCGGTCAACGATCCGGCCCGGAACGATGCCTGCTGCCACGCCGTGCCCGCCACCGCCACGGCCGCCCAGACGTAGAGCTCGGGGGTTCGCAGCACGGCTTCCAGCCCGTCGTCGAGACGGTCGACGACGCCCTTGGTCAGCACCGCGAACAGCCCCCACAGCGCGCCGGACACCAGCGCCAGCAGCACCGCGCTGACCGGCCCCTTCCAGAGGTTGGCGCCGATGACACACAGCACCAACGCCGGCCCCAACACCACGACCACCGCGGTCCAGGTCTCCCAGGAGGCCCGGGACTGGCCGGCGGTCGGGTTGCCGACGGTCACGATCACCGCCACCGATGCGGCCAGCAGCACCGCCCACATCCACTGCCACCGGGTCACCCTGCGATGCGAGAGCCGGGCGTTGATCGGCAGAGCGAACAGCAGCGAGGTGACCAGCAGCGCCTGGACCAGCAGCACCGAGCCCAGGCCGAGCGCGGCGGCCTGCAGCCCGAACCCGGCGGCGGCCACGAAACTCCCCAGCCACCACTGCCGGTCGCGCAGCAGCCGGGTGAACAGCTCGAGGTGGCCGACGGGTTCGTCGGTGACCTCGTGGGCCTGCCGCTGGTGGATAACGTCGCCGATCGCGATGAAAACGGCGGCGCCGAGCGCGAGGACGACGGCCAGATCCACCCCATCGCCGACACCGGCCATCGCAGTCCTTCCGTAGGTTGTCGCACGAGCCTAGGCAGGTCATCGCGGAAAGCTGTGCGCACGTGCCCCGGCGACCTGTTTCAATAGCGTCGGACAGCGAACAGGCGCCGCGTTGCGCGGCAGGTACGCGGCACGCCGCGGAGGGCACGAGGATTACGGACATGACGACCAGCCAGCCAGGGGGCCAGTCCTCCTCGCCGAAACCCGCTCCCCGGCCCGGACCGCCGCGTCCCGGACCCGTGCCGCGGCCGAGCCGACCAGGGCCGACGGTGGTCGCGCCCCCGACCAGCGATCCGCACCGGTTCGGCCGCGTCGACCCTGACGGCACGGTGTGGCTGATCACCGGCTCGGGCGAACGGATCATCGGATCGTGGCAGGCCGGCGACACCGAGGCCGCCTACGCGCACTTCGGCAGGCGCTTCGACGATCTCCAAACCGAGGTCGCGCTGATGGAGAGCCGGCTCGAGTCCGGTACCGGGGACGCCCGCAAGATCAAGGCGGCCGCCCAGTCGCTGGTCGAGACCCTGCCGACGGCGCACGTGCTCGGCGACGTCGACGCGATCGCCGAACGTCTGCAGGCGATCATCAACCACGCCGACGAGACCGCTCAAGCCGAGAAGGCCCGGCGCGAGGAGTTGCGCGCCGCCCAGACCGCCCGCAAGGAGGCGCTGGCCGCCGAGGCCGAGGACATCGCCGCCAACTCCACCCAGTGGAAGGCAGCAGGCGACCGGCTGCGGGAAATCCTCGACGAGTGGCGCACGATCACCGGGCTGGACCGCAAAACCGATGACGCCCTGTGGAAGCGGTATTCGGCGGCGCGCGAACAGTTCAACCGCAGGCGCGGATCGCATTTCGCCGAACTCGACCGTGAACGTGCCGGTGCCCGGCAGGCCAAAGAGGCGCTGTGCCAGCGTGCCGAGGGGTTGGCCGACTCGACGGACTGGGGTCCCACGAGCGCGGCGTTCCGCGAACTGCTCAACGAATGGAAGGCGGCGGGCCGCGCGGCCAAAGACGTCGACGACGCGCTGTGGCAGCGGTTCAAGGCCGCACAGGACCAGTTCTTCGGTGCGCGCAACGCGGCCAGCGCCGAGCGCGATGCCGAGTTCCGCGCCAACGCCGAGGCCAAAGAGGCCCTGCTGGCCGAGGCGGAGAAGCTCGACACCTCCGACCTCGACGCGGCCAGGGCCGCGCTGCGGGTGATCGGCGATAAGTGGGACGCCATCGGCAAGGTGCCCCGCGAGCGGGCCCCCGAGTTGGAACGGCGCCTGCGCGCGGTGGAGAAGAAGATCCGCGAGGCGCCGACGCACGGCGTCGACCCGGAGGCTCAGGCGCGTGCCGACCAGTTCCGCGCCCGCGCAGAGCAATACGAGCGTCAGGCGGAGAAGGCCGCCGCTGCCGGACGCGAGAAGGACGCCGCGGAGGCGCGCGTCAACGCTGAGCAGTGGCGGCAGTGGGCGGATGCGGCCGCCGAGGCGCTGGGCAAGACGCGCTAGCTCTCGGGGCTTTCATCTCGCGAAATCGACACCAGGGCTGTGAATTCGCCGAGATCACGACCCTGGTGTAGATCTCGCGTAGCGCAGAGAGTCGGGCTAGACGCCCGGGTTGTCCGGGCCGGTCGGACCCTCGGGCTTGTCGGGGTCGTCGAAGTTGTCGAGCAGACCCCTCTTCTGCTTCTCGGCGACCGCCTTACGACGTTCCTCTTCGGCGGCCAGCTGCAGCGCGGTGCGCGCCCACACCGCTCTGGCCCAGTGGAACGTCACCACCGCGATCGCGATCCAGGCGAGGACGAGCCCGATTCCCGGTCCGGGGTAGCGGTCGGGGGCGGTCTGGCGCGACCACACCGCCAAGAGCCCCAGAAGCGTCGCGACGGTCGAGCCGGCCAGCGCGATCCAGGCCAGCGCCCAGCGCCGGGTGAGCAGCGCGAGCATCGAGAAGCCGACGCCAAATACCAGTACCAGCCAAGCGAATACGCGCAGCGGAAGCGTGATCCCCTCGCGGGTCGCGGTATCGCCGCCGACGAGCACATCGATACCGCGGGCGTCGCCGGTGTGCGGCAGGATGAACGACACCAGCAGGACGAACACCCCGATCGCGATCACCAGGGCGCGTGCGCCGGGGTCGATCTCCCGTGCGACGCGGCGCTCCGCGGCCTCGATATCGCCCTTGAAATCCTCGAAACCGTTGTTGTCGGGGGTGGTCACCGGACGCATCCCGTCGACGAGGTCACGGGCGTCGTCGGCGCGCCGATGCCCGGCATGCCCAGCCCGACGCCGGTGCGCGGGCGCTTGCCTTCGGCGTGGGCGTCACCCGCTTTGGTGCGACGGTGGGTGTGCACGGCCGAATCCGCGATCAGATGGTGGGGCGCGGCCCCGGTCACGGTCGTGGTCACGACGTCACCGGACCGGATGTCGAGTCGATCCGGGTTGAAGTGCACGAGTCGGCCGTCGCGCGCCCGGCCCGACATCCGGGCGGTCGTCGCGTCCTTGCGGCCCTCACCCGCGGCCACCAGAACCTCCACCGTGCTGCCGACCAACGCCCGGTTCTCCTCGAGGGAGATCCGCTCCTGCAGGTCGATCAATCGCTGATAGCGTTCGCTGACAACGTCTTTCGGCACCTGATCGGGGAGCTCCGCGGCCGGGGTACCGGGTCGTTTGGAGTACTGGAAGGTGAACGCGCTGGCGAACCGCGACTGCGCGACGACGTCGAGGGTGGCCTGGAAGTCGTCCTCGGTCTCCCCAGGAAAGCCCACGATCAGGTCGGTGGTGATTGCGGCGTGCGGAATCGCGGCGCGGACGCGGTCGATGATGCCGAGGTAGCGCTCGGCGCGGTAGGACCGCCGCATCGCCTTCAGGATGCGGTCCGAACCCGACTGCAGCGGCATGTGCAGCGTCGGGCAGACGTTCGGAGTCTCGGCCATCGCGGCGATCACGTCGTCGGTGAACTCCGCGGGATGCGGTGAGGTGAACCGCACCCGTTCGAGTCCGTCGATGCGTCCGCAGGCCCGCAGGAGTTTCGCGAACGCGCCCCGGTCCCGCTGTTCGGCGGGATCGGCGAAAGACACGCCGTATGCGTTGACGTTCTGGCCGAGCAGCGTGATCTCCAGGACACCCTGGTCGACGAGCGTCTGCACCTCGGCGAGCACGTCGCCGGGCCTGCGGTCGACCTCATTGCCGCGCAGGGCGGGAACGATGCAGAACGTGCAGGTGTTGTTGCAGCCCACCGACACCGACACCCAAGCGGCGTAAGCGGATTCGCGCGCGGCCGGCAAGGCGGACGGAAACTCCTGCAGCGCCTCGACGATCTCCACCTGGGCGGCCCGGTTGTGCCGGGCCCGCTCGAGCAGCGTGGGCAGCGAGCCGATGTTGTGCGTGCCGAACACGACGTCGACCCAGGGCGCCCGGCGCAGCACGGTGGCGCGGTCTTTCTGCGCCAGGCAGCCGCCGACGGCGATCTGCATGTCGGGGTTGGCCTGTTTGCGCGGCGCCAGGTGGCTGATGTTGCCGTAGAGCTTGTTGTCGGCGTTCTCGCGCACCGCGCAGGTGTTGAACACGACGACGTCGGCGTCCTCGCCCTCGGCGGCGCGTTGGTACCCGGCGCCCTCCAGCAATCCCGCGAGCCGCTCCGAGTCGTGCACGTTCATCTGGCAGCCGTACGTACGGACCTGGTAGGTGCGCGCGGCGGTGGCCGACTCACTCGAGGACTCGTCGGTCGCGTGCGGGCTAACGGCCTGCCCGGCCGTCCCGTCTCGCGTCACCATCGAAGTCACGGCCCCATGGTACGGACCGGCCGGTCCGGCGATCCGGGCGGATTCTCGAGTTCCGGGCAGGCAGGCCCTTCCCTCGGTAAGGTCTGCACCCATGGAGACCAGCGGGTCGGATGGGAAAGAGGTCGATCCGGGTCGGTCGAGCGTGCCCATGATCTCGCTCTCGGGAGTCAACAAACACTTCGGCACCCTGCACGTGCTCAAGGACATCGACCTCGAGGTGTCGCGCGGCGAGGTGATCGTGGTGTTGGGACCGTCGGGCTCGGGAAAGTCGACGTTGTGCCGCACCATCAATCGGCTCGAAACCATCGATTCGGGCACGATCACGATCGACGGCGAGGTGCTGCCGCAGGAGGGACGCGAACTCGCGCAGCTGCGGTCCGACGTGGGCATGGTGTTTCAGTCCTTCAACCTGTTCGCGCACAAGACGATCCTCGAGAACGTCACGCTGGCGCCGATGAAAGTGCGCAAGAAGTCGAAGGCCGAGGCGCGTGAGCGGGCGATGGAGCTGCTCGACCGGGTGGGCATCGCGAATCAGGCGGACAAGTATCCGGCACATCTGTCCGGCGGCCAGCAGCAGCGGGTGGCGATTGCGCGGTCGCTGGCGATGAACCCCAAGGTGATGCTGTTCGACGAGCCGACCAGCGCGCTGGACCCCGAGATGATCAACGAAGTGCTCAACGTGATGACGTCGCTGGCCAAGGACGGCATGACGATGTTGGTCGTCACGCACGAGATGGGGTTCGCCCGCGGTGCGGCGCACCGCGTGGTGTTCATGGCCGACGGCGCGATCGTCGAAGCGGCCACCCCCGACCAGTTCTTCACCAATCCGCAAAGCGACCGTGCCAAGGACTTTCTCGGCAAGATCCTTCACCATTAGTCGAAAGGAATCTCGAATGCCATCGATCTCCAAGCGCCTCGTGGGGGCACTTGCGCTCGCCATCGCGCTGCCACTGGCGGCCACGGCCTGCGGTGGTGACGACAGCGACAAGATCATCATCGGCACCAAGTTCGATCAGCCGGGGCTGGGGCTGCGAAACCCCGACGGCACGCTGAGCGGATTCGACGTCGACGTCGCGAAGTACGTCGCGCAGCAGCTCGGCTATCCCGAGGACAAGATCGAGTGGAAGGAAGCACCTTCCGGTCAGCGCGAAACGCTGATCCAGAACGGTCAGGTGAAGTACATCGTCGCGACGTACTCGATCACCGATGCGCGCCAGAAGAAGGTCGACTTCGCGGGCCCGTACCTGATCACCGGGCAGAGCCTGCTGGTGCGCGCGGACAACACCGACATCACCGGCGAGGCGTCGCTGGAGAACAACAAGAAGCTGTGTTCGGTCTCGGGTTCCACACCGGCCCAACGGATCAAGGACAAGTTTCCCGGGGTGCAGCTGCAGCAGTACGACACGTACTCGGCGTGCATCGAGGCGCTCAAGAACGGCGCGATCGACGCGGTGACCACCGACGAGGTGATCCTCGCCGGCTACGCGGCCCAGAGCCCGGGCGCGTTCAAGGTCGTCGGCGGCACCTTCTCCGAAGAGCGTTACGGGGTCGGTTTGAAGAAGGGCGATACCGAGCTGCAAACGCAGATCAACGACGCGCTCGCCAAGATGGAGCAGGAAGGCGCCTGGAAGAAGGCGTGGGACGAAAACCTCGGGGCCGCGGGCATTCCCGCGCCGCAACCGCCGCAGATCAACCAGGGCTGACGAGCCTCCGGCGCGCGAGGAGGTGATGTGGAGGTCCTCCCGGGTTACACCGTCGGCCAGATCGCCGAGGCGTTCTGGACGACGATCCAGCTGACGGTCTACGCCGGAATCGGGGCGTTGGTGCTGGGCACGATCCTGGCCGCGATGCGGCTGGCGCCGGTGCCCGTACTCCGGTGGCTCGGAACGACGTACGTCAACGTGGTGCGCAACACCCCGCTGACGCTGATCATCCTGTTCTGTTCGTTCGGGCTGGCCGGCACCATGGGGATCACCCTGGTCGACCCGAATTCGCGAACGTCGATCGAGGACAGCAACTTTCGGTTGGCGGTGCTGGGGTTGGCGGTGTACACGGCGGCGTTCGTCTGTGAGACGGTGCGCTCCGGGGTCAACACCATCCCGTTGGGACAGGCCGAGGCCGCCCGGTCGCTGGGCTTGACATTCGGCCAGAACCTGCGACTCATCCTGCTGCCGCAGGCTTTTCGCGCCGTGATCATTCCGCTGGGCTCGGTGCTGATCGCGTTGACCAAGAACACCACGATCGCATCGGCGATCGGTGTAGCCGAGGCCGCGCTGCTGATGAAGGAGATGATCGAGAACACCGCCGCGATCCTGGCCGTCGGTTCGATCTTCGCGGCCGGCTTCGTCGTCCTCACGTTGCCGACCGGGCTGTTCTTCGGCTGGCTCGGTAAACGGTTGGCGGTCAACCGATGAGCTCGGCTTCGGTTCTGTTCGACGCGCCCGGGCCGCGGGCGCGGGTGCGCAACTGGGTGGTGTCGGGGGTCGTCATCGTCGTCACCGCGCTGGTGCTGCTCGCGGTGCTGGCCCAGATGGCCGCCAAAGATCAGCTCACGGCGGCCAAGTGGAAACCGTTCCTGACGGCCGATCTGTGGCGGACGTACGTGCTGCCCGGTGTGCAGGGCACGCTGACGGCGGCCGCGGTGTCAATCGTGCTGGCGCTGATACTCGGTCTGCTGCTGGGCGTGGGCCGGCTCTCGACGCACGGAGTGATCCGCTGGCCCAGCGCGGTGATCGTCGAATTCTTCCGCGCCGTACCGGTGCTGATCATGATGTTGTTCGCGTTCGCGCTGTACGCGGCCTACGACGTGTTCCCGTCCAAGCAGTTGGCGCTGGCCGCCGTCATCACCGGGCTGACGCTGTACAACGGTGCGGTCATCGCCGAGATCGTGCGGGCCGGGGTGCACGCGCTCCCCCGCGGACAGTCCGAGGCGGCGTTCGCCCTCGGCCTGACGTGGGGCCAGACGATGCGATCGATCCTTCTGCCGCAAGCGATCACCTCGATGCTGCCGGTGTTGATCTCCCAACTGGTCGTGGTGCTCAAGGACACCGCGATCGGCTACGTGATCACGTTCCTCGAACTCGTGCGCCAGGGCGTGCAGATGGGCACCGCATACAGCAACCTGCTGCCCGCCCTGATCGTCGTCGCGCTGTTGATCATCAGCGTGAACTTCACGTTGTCGTGGGTGGCGACGCGGGTCGAGGCGCGGATGCGGCGGTCACGCCGCGGGCCGGCGCCGCTGGAGACGGAGGCCGTCGAACAGGAAGGCGCACCCGGCTCGAAAGCCGTGTGATCACACCAGTTCCGCGCAGCGGGCGAGCAACTCGTCGTCGGGTGGCTGGTAGAAGGACAGCACGACGTGTTGGCAACCGAGTCGCGAGTATTCGGCGACGGAGTCGAGTTGCGCGTCGACCTGATCCGGGTCTTGCGGGTGCAGGAACAACTGCACGCCCCGCCGGATCGACGCCGGGTCACGGTTTTCCGCTGCGCACGCATCGTCGAGCCCGCTGTTGGCGGCCGCCCATTCCTGCGGCGCCGTGCTCGGCATGTTCCACTCGTCGGCGTGACGCGCGGCGACCCGCAGCATCTTCGGCTGCGAAGCGCCC
>NZ_LZJE01000290.1:0-16865 GCF_001666865.1 Mycobacterium sp. E136 | reverse complement strand
GCGTCTGCTCGCGGTGATTTCTTGCGCCGAACTACAGGCGGGACTGCTGCTTGATCGCCGTATCGGTGGTGCGCAGCGGGCGGATCAGCGCGTCCTGAGTGAACGACGCGATCAGCTCACCCGCCTCGGTGTGCACCGTGCCGCGCACATAGGACATCCCCGCGCCGACCTGGGTGCTCTCGTGTCCGTACAGCAGCCATCCGTCCCATTCGAACGGCTCGTGGAAGCTGACCGAGACCGTCATCGGCGCGGTCGACACGGTGACGTGCGACTGCGCGGTGCCGATACCTTCGTGGGCGCGCATCGTCGTCGAAATGCCAAGGTGCCCGGTGAGGTACGCGACCAGCGCCTTGGACAGCTCGTCGCGGTCGGGGGTCTTGTCGTAGTGCACCCAGGCGTACAGCTCCGGCGGGCCGACCTCGTCGGGGCTGTTGACGTCGACCACGTCGACGAGCCGAATCTCCCTGCCCGGCATGGCCATCCCGGCATCGTTGGCCTCCGACGGCGCCTTCACGTCGGGCCGCGGAACCGCGTGGCGGATGACGTCCTCGGTTGGCACGTCGGTCAGCACGGTGATGGTGATGCAGCGCTTTCCGTTTTGCTTGGCCGCGACGACAGCCGTTGCGGTGGAACGGCCTTCGTTGACGACGTCGATCTCCAACTCGACCGGACCGGCCGCAACCATGACCGCCCTCGAGAACACCGCGTGCACCGAACGCACCGACTTGCCCTCGAACCGCTTGGCCACCGCCACGACGGCCTGCGCGAGCACCTGCGTGCCCTCGACCACCTGTCGGTCGTCCTCACCGGCGGGCCCCGTCTCGGCGATGAACCGATTCTCCCCGTCCGGCCGGACGTCGAACAGGTCGAGCATGGTGTCGACGGTCCACTGCTGTTGCGCTGAGTCAGTCGTCATGACAAGGAACAGTAACCGAGCTTCTGCAAAAGCGGTAACGTCGTTACCAGTCAATCCCGAGCCGGAAGGTGGCGACCATGGCCAAGCCGAGCGGACGAGCGGCCGCGGGCGCCACACGCACGGCCGAGTCCGCCGACGCCGATCCCCGGCCCAAGCGCTTCATGAAGTCGGCATTGGCCATCCTGGGCGAGACCGGGCGCACCGACTTCACCGTGCTCGAGGTCGTCGAGCGCTCGAAGACGTCGCTGCGGTCGTTCTATCAGCACTTCTCGACCAAGGACGAACTGCTGCTGGCGCTGGTCGACAAGATCATGTCCGAGTCGACACGCCGGTGGCGGGAGGACACCGCCGACCTGCCGGCCCCCACGGCCCTGCGCGTCCTGATCGACCGCATCTGCACCCCGCCGGAGACCACCACCCAGGACAAGGTGAACCGCGGCCTGACCAACTACAACGACCGCCTCGCCGAGACGCTGCCGCGTGAGTACGCCCGGGTGCTCTCACCGGTCTACGAGCTGATCAAAGACATCATCAACCGCGGCATCGCCGAGGGCGTGTTCCGCGCCGACATCGACATCGACGCCCGGGCCGCGCTGATCATGCAGTCGTCGCTGGGGGCGATCCGGCTGCAGGTGCTGGGCGCGGAGCTCAGCGGCGTGCCGGTCGGCGCCGACGACATCTACGACTTCTGCCTGAGTGGGCTAACCGGGTCCGGCAACCGGGCCTGACCTGCGCCGCACTCGCCGATACCCAGCCTCTTCAGGGCTGCTGTTTCTGCTGGTCCGAACGTGGTAATGTCATTACCACCAGCGGCCAAGCAGACTTCCAGGAGGCGAAAATGACACGCCAGCTGCCCTATCCGGTGTTCGACGCCGACAACCACTTCTATGAGCCCAAGGAGGCGCTGACCAAGTTCCTCCCGGACCACCGCAAGCACGTCATCGACTACATCGAGGTCCGCGGCCGCACCAAGATCATGGTGCGCAACCAGGTCAGCGACTACATCCCGAACCCCACGTTCGAGGTCGTCGCGCGGCCCGGCGCGCAGGAGGAGTACTTCAAGCACGGCAGCGGCGGCAAGAGCTTCCGCGAGGTGATGGGCAAGCCGATGAAGGCGATCCCGGCCTTCCGCGAGCCCGGCGCCCGGCTCGAGGTGATGGACGGCCTCGGCCTGGACTACTCGCTGATGTTCCCGACCCTGGCCAGCCTGGTCGAGGAACGGATGAAGGACGATCCGGAGCTCATCCTCGACGTCATCCACGCGCTCAACGAGTGGATGTACGAGACGTGGCAGTTCAACTACGAAAACCGGATCTTCTCCACCCCCGTGATCAACCTCGGCATCGTCGACCGCGCGCTCGAGGAACTCGAGTGGTGCCTGGAGCGCGGCGCCAAGACGGTGCTCGTCCGGCCGGCGCCCGTACCCGGTGTGCGCGGCACCCGCTCGTTCGGACTGCCCGAGTTCGACCCGTTCTGGGACGCCTGTGTCAAGGCCGGCATCCCGGTGTCGATGCACGCCTCGGATTCCGGATACGCCGAATACCTCAACGACTGGGAACCCGCCGACGAGTATCTGCCGTTCAAGCCGACCGCGTTCCGGATGGTGTCGATGGGCAAGCGGCCGATCGAGGACTCCATGGCCGCGCTGGTGTGTCACGGCGCCCTGACTCGCAACCCCGACCTGCGGATCCTGTCTATCGAGAACGGTGCGGACTGGGTGCCCTACCTGTTCAAGCAGTTCGAAGGCGTCTACAAGAAGATGCCGCAGGAGTTCCCCGAGAATCCGATCGAGGCGTTCAAGCGCGGGGTGTATGTCGCGCCGTTCTGGGAGGACGACTTCGCCAAGATGGCCGACCTCATCGGGGTCGACCGGGTGATCTTCGGTTCGGACTGGCCGCACCCCGAGGGGCTGGCCGAGCCGACGCACCTGATCGACGACCTGCAGGGCCTCGACGAGGAGGGCCAGCGGAAGGTCATGGGCGGCAACATGATCGAGTTGTTCAAGGTGCCCAACGAAATCGTGCACAACCCGGACGTGCCCGCGCTCGTCATCCCCGCCTGAGCCCAGGCACCGTCGCGAAACGTGCGTGTCGGTCGTCGACGCGCACGTTCGCAACGATTACGAAAAGAGAGCCCGTGACCGACAGCGCGAACAACGGCGCGAATCCCGAGGTGCTGCTCTTCGCCTCGACGACGCAGTCCTTCCTCGAGAAGGAAGTGCCGCTGAGCCGAATACGCGAGATGCACGATGCCGGAACCACATTCGACGCTAACTGGTGGCGTCGGGCCGTCGAACTCGGCTGGACCAGCCTGCTGGTGCCCGAGGAACTCGGCGGCGGAAGCGTCTCCGGCAACGGCGTCAAGGATCTGGCGCTGGTCGCCGAGATCGCGGGCAAGACCGTCGCTCCCGGTCCGTTGCATCCGGTCAGCACCGTCCTCGCGGGACTGGTCGAGGCGTCCGACGGCCACGAGGATGCCATCGAAGCGTTGGTCGCCGGCGAGTCGATCGCCACCTGGGCGGTGTACGAGCCCGGGCAAGCGTGGTCCCCCCTGACTCCGTCGACCACCGCGACCGCGACGGCGAGCGGGTTCCGTATCGAAGGTGTGAAGGACCGGGTGGAGGCCGCTGCGGACAGCGGATTGTTCTTGGTGACAGCGCAATCCGACAACGGTGTCCGGCAGTTCCTGGTGCCTGCGGACGCGCCGGGTGTGAGCGTGGAGCCGCAACGCTCGATCGACATGGTCAAGAGCTACGCGCGCGTGCAGTTCGACGGTGTCGAGGTCGACGGCGGCGCGGCGGTCGGCACCGCCGAGCAGACGCCGGAGCTGATCGAGCGACAGTCTCAGATCGCCGCCGTGCTGCAGTGCGCCGAGGTGATCGGCATCCTGGACACGGTGCTGGCCTTCACGATTCAGTGGGGTTTCGACCGGCACAGCTTCGGCCGTCCCCTGGGTTCGTATCAGGCGCTCAAGCACAAGTACGCCGATCTCAAGATCTGGTTCGAAGGCTGCCGCGCCACCACCAACGCCGCGGTGGCCGAGGTGGCCGCGCGCAGCCCGGGTGCGGCGATGGCCGTCAGCGTCGCGAAATCCTATGTGGGCGAATACTCTCCGGGCATGCTGCAGCTGTGCGTGCAGTTGCACGGGGGCATCGGGGTGACGTGGGAACACGATCTGCACCTGTTCCTGCGGCGGGCCACGCTGTACCGCTCGCTGTTCGGCACGCCCGAGGACCACAACCTGCGCGTCTACTCGCTGACCAAGGATTCGGAGCAAGCGTCATGACCGAGACGACATCCGCCCCGGCCACCACCGCGGAGTCGGTGGAGGAGTTCGCCGCCCGGGCCCAGGCCTGGCTGGCGGAGAACATGCCGTCGATCGATCCGAACAACCCACCCGAGCACGATCGCGGCGAAGAGGAGCCGTGGCACCGGGCACGCGAACTTCAGAAGCGGTTGTGGGAGGGCGGATTCGCCGGGATCTGCTTTCCGAAGGAGTACGGCGGGCTCGGCTTGCCGATCTCCTACCAGAAGGCGTTCGACCAGGTGTCGCGCTGCTACGAGATGCCGGTCATCCTCAACACCCCGACGTTCACGATCTGCGCGGCCACCATCCTCGACACCGGCAGCGAGGAGCAGAAACGTCAGCACATCTCCGCCGCCCTGCGCGGCGAGGAGGTGCTGGTGCAGCTGC
This sequence comes from Mycobacterium sp. E136, assembly GCF_001666865.1. Lineage (NCBI taxonomy): Bacteria > Bacillati > Actinomycetota > Actinomycetes > Mycobacteriales > Mycobacteriaceae > Mycobacterium > Mycobacterium sp. E136. Next base: position 12,256 of record NZ_LZJE01000290.1, on the reverse strand, counting down.
TGTCGGAGCCGAGCGGCGGCTCCGATCTGGCCGGTGTGATCACCCGCGCCGACCGCAAGGGCGACAAGTGGGTCATCAACGGCGCGAAGACCTGGAGCACAAGCGCATTCGCCGCCGACTACGGGTTGATGCTCGCACGCACCGACTGGGATGTGCCCAAACACGAGGGCCTGACCATGTTCCTGGTGCCGATCGACAGCCCCGGCATCACCTTGCGCCGCATCAAGCAGGTCAACGGGTCGGTCGAGTTCTGCGAGGAGTTCTTCGACAACCTCGAGCTCGGTGACGACGCCGTCGTCGGTGAGGTCAACGCGGGCTGGCATGTGGCGTCGCGCCAGCTCTACCACGAGCGACGCGCGGTTGGCGGCGGGTCCGAGTTCGCGAGCGGCATCGGCGCGGAGGGCAAGTCCGATGTGCCGATCAACTACGTCGACCTGCTGGAGAAGGTCGGACAGCCCGACAACGAGCGTCTCCGCGCGATGGCCGGCCGGGCCCTGGTGCACCGGGCCGTCCGCGAGCAGTTGATCGACCACGTGTACCACGGGGTCCTCGACGGTTCGCTGCCTCCGGCGGCGGGATCGATCATCCGCATCGCGCACGCCGACATCCACCATCTCGAGTTCGACACCGCCCTGGCCATCACCGGCAGCGCGGGCGTCGTCGACGTCGACGGCGACCTGATCCGTTACGGCGAGCGGTATCTGGGCCGGCAGGCGGCCGCGCTCGGCGGTGGTACCACCGAGATCGCACGCAACATCATCGGCGAGCGCGTGCTGGGCTTCCCCCGCGAACCCGCCGCCGATCGCGGCGTGCCGTTCAAAGAGGTCAAGCGCAACCGGGGCTAGGCGAAGCACGCCGTCGTCGCACTTCGGCACGCACAAGGGTGATCTCACGAGACCACCGCGCGGCCGGAACCATGAGGAAGCCTGCGTATACGAAGGCGTACAGGTGAAAGTCGATACCGAGAAGGAGCCAGACCCCGACGTGGAAGAGGCTCATGATGACCAGCCCGATGCGAAACAGGGTCGGGATGAACACCGCAATGATCAGCCAGCCCTCGGCCAACACCGTGCCATAGTCGAGCAGCTTCCAGAAAACCGCATCGTCAAGCCGCAACAAGCAATCCGCGAGCGCACCCGACCGGGGATTGCCCGCACTCACCGCGACAAAGAAGCGGGTGGCTTCGCGACCGGGTTCGAGCCAGCCGCTCAAAGCCTTCGCGGCGGCGGCGGTGAGCATCGCGAACGCGATCAACGCGGCGTACACGGTCATTGCGTAGCCGCTGCGTGGGGCGGCTCTGCGGCGCCAGGCATCCACGGACCACGCCGACCCCCACCCCGCCAAACCGAGCATCAGGGGCGCTAATTCGTAGAGAATGAGATGGTCGGTCTTGCCGAATGAATAGGCGAGGCCGCTGCATACGATGAGCATGAAGGTGAGGGCGCCTGACGCGATTCGTGTCCTCCAGCCGACGAGGACCCACAGAGCGGCGAGAACCCGAAGTATTTCGACCACGAATATGACACCTGCCGGCGCCGGACCGGTAAGCAGAGCGAACGGACCCGGCGGAGGTTCGAAGCCCACCGGCGACATGTTGCCGATCCACTCGATGTCCCTTGGCCAGATCACCACGTAGGCGGCGAACGCGATTCTGAGCGCAGCCATCGGTCGACTCGCGGGACGATAACCGTCACTGATCCAGTCGATCACCGCGGTTGCGCGATCCAGCGATCTGTTCACCACCGAACCTCACGGACGGTCGCGTTTCCCGTGGTCGTCCATTCCCCCGTTCGGATGTCCAGTTGCGCTGGCTGCCATACGATCCGAAGGCCGGAGGGTGCGGGCGTCAACCCGAGTCGTTCGGCTTTCGCCCTCAACCACTGCACAGTCTCCGGCGTCGGTTCGGAACCCTGGTCGACCGAAGGCGCGAGAAGCCGGTCCAATGTCGACGATGCCGGGCCCGCGTGCAGCGGCGCCAGTAACGCGTCCACACGAACCACCTGGCCGTCGATCCCATCGCTGTTGATCACGTGAATAGTGCGGGTCGTGACCGTGGCATGCCCGTCGTTCCCGACATCCTGGGCGCTGAAGGCCGGCATGGTGATCGTCGGATACGGCGCCCGCCCCGCCGATCTGAAATGCATGTCGACGGCGAATTGAGCAATCAAGAGAGCCCACAGCACAACGATCAACCAGACCCGCCACGTCCCGGTTCGCTCCGGGGCCGACCCTGCATCGATAGAAGGCGTCGTCACGGGTGAACTCCAGTGATGCCGGTCTTATCCCGATGTCTCCCAACGGGATTCGATCTCATCCTGGAGATCACTGGCGGCGCTCTCCGGCTGCGCAGGACTGGTGGTCCGTCACGGCGAAGGTGACGATCACGTACTTCTCCCCCGTCGCGACGGTCTTGCCTTCATGCAGCAGACCATGCTTGAACAGAACGCCGTGACCAGGCGGGGCAGTGAGCTCAATCCCCTCCTTGGGAAAGCCGGTTGCACCGCCGGTGAATCCGTCGTTCAGATAAATCACCAACGTGTAGCCGGACAACGCGCCATCCACCTGCCTCGGGCCATCGCGGTGTCGAACGACGTTGTCGCCCGGACGATACAGGCAGCACAACAATTCGGGATAAATGTCGGACACACGGAAATCGGCGTGGGCATCCTTGCCGATGTCCGAGTTCAGCCGCCTCGCAATCGTGTTCGCCACATCAGGCAGCAGTAACGGGCACTCCTGGTTATTCCTGCCGTGAGTCTTCTCGACCGCCTCGTGGTAACCGTTTTCGTGACTGAGCGCCAAGACCCGCGCGCGCTCGTCTGGTGACAGCAACTCGGCGGTCAGCCATATGCCCTCAATGATGTTGTCCACGACAGGGAACCTCACAATCGGTGGGGGCACTCGGGATCGGGAATCGGAGTCGACGATCGAGTTCAGAGACGGTGCGTGCGGCCTGTCTCGCGAGGCCGCCGGACTTTACTGTCAGTCAGAGGAATCAGCCATCCGCACCTCGCTGCCCCGTGAATTCGATTCGCGCGAAATCGCATATCGATCGAAAGCCCAAACGATGGTAGATCCAATCGACCGCCGAATTGGTCAGGTCGGTGAACAAGACGACTTCGTCCGCTCCGACGGCGTCGAGAGCCCATGACGTCGCCGCCGCTGCCGCCGCCGATCCATAGCCGTGCCCCCGGCGGTCGTCCGGGGTGAACACCGGGCCCAGCCGGGAGACGCCCACGATGGGCACACGCACCCCGGCCAGGCTCACCGGTTCACCGTCTGCCATCCAGAAGAAGAACTGATCGGGCGCCTCTTGGGCCATCCGCCCCTGCCGGGCATCGGGGTTGCCGACAACACCCAGTGCATCTGCCCGGAAGCGCTCCAGCCATTCGAAGACCAGAGAGTCGTCCGAAGGCGCCGCCATCCGGGCTTCTCCTGCCGCCTGCGGTAGAGGCCGCAGTTGGTGCAACCTGTGCAAGCGCGCCCTGGTGACCACCGCGCTCTGAGACCCGACAACGGTGCGAAACTCCGCGGCAAACTTCGATGCGGTTGCAAGCGGCCCGTGGACGCCGCTCAAAGGTGACCGGACGGAGGCGATTCTGGAGACGACGGCGCTTATCGTTCCCTCGCCCAGGCCGCTGCACAACAACGGCGAGCGCAAGGTCTGGAATGCCGCGCCGACCGCGGTGCCGCCGTCCCAAACCGTGAGGAAAAAACCCGGATCACGGTCGACGAGTCGCCCGCTCAGCACCATCAGCTCAACGGTGGACAGCACGGGGTTGCGGCGGTAGACGTCAAGGGCGAACCGTCGAAAATCGTCAGCGGTGTCGTGTAACCGGACCTCCAACATCTGCTCTCTCGTCGACATCGCGCAGCCGACCATCGCGATGTTCACATCCGCGGCGAACCGATCGCCCCGCACCACACAATGGACCCAAGGATATTTGCCAAACGCGCAAAATTGGGAACAAGGCAAAAATAATCATCTAAGTAAATTGCATTTAACATGCCATATATGCCCCGTTGCGGCTATGCGAATCACCTGTGAAGAGACATAGCCACTGGTAGCGTCCCAGCCAGCAACGCCAACTAACCACCGAGCGACAGGAGACGGCGATGCTGACAATTCGCGATCATCAAATCGACGATTATGCCGACCTGAAGGACATGGACGCTTCTGATGTCGGTGTGCTGAGCGACGAGGACCGGGAGTGCCTGGCCGAACTCGCGGACTATCTGGTCACCAGTGGTGGATCGGAGCGGTTCGCAGTGTGGTTGCTACACAAGCATTTCCTCCCGGCCGATGGTGAGGTGTTTGTCGAACGGGCCATCGTCAGACCCCCGCAGACCCACACCACCCCGATTGCCCGGTCCGCGTTCTCGTCCGATGGCCTGCAGGCCACCTCGATACGCTTCGACACCAAGGTCACCTCGGGAGTTGGACTGATAGGCATGGAGTTTGCCGGTCCCGCAGACTTCGGGCCGGCGGCGCCGATCCGCGCCGAAGACGAAGCCGTGCTCGCCGGGCTGGCCGAACGGCTGATTGCCCGCGACAAGATCGATCGGTTCGGTGTGCGCCTGATCCGAAACCAGCTCGGCATCGCCGACAAAAAAGACCTCATGGAGACCTGCGACAAACCACACCGTTCGCTGCACTGCACGGTGATCGACAAGGCGGACGTTCCGGTCGATTCCGCCATCGAGACAACATGGCTCGCGAAGGCGACCACCGTCGAAGACGGTGCAACGGCATCGACATTCTGCTCCGGAGTCCACTGCTACCACTACTGCTGGGGCTGCTAGGGCACCGATCAGAACAGGGTCGGCTGAAGCGCCTCGACGGGCGCGGCCGCAGACGCGGGCTGTGGGGCCGCGGCGCGAAACGAGCGACGGTCGGGTGCCAGCCGGTGCTTGGCGACGAGCGGTGCGGCCCTGTCGTGCAACATCTTTCGATAGTCCGACGGCAGATAAGCGCCGTGCCGGTACAGCTCGCGGTACTTCGGCACCAGCTCGGGGTGTGAACCGGCCAGCCAGTCCATGAACCAACCGCGCGTCGAACCGCGCAGGTGCAGCCCGAACACGGTGACACCGGTTGCGCCCGCCGCGGCGATCTCGGCGAGTAGACCGTCGAGATGCTCGACCGAATCCGTCAGATACGGAAGCACCGGCGCCACCATCACATGGCAGTCCAACCCGGCCTCCCGGATGGCGGCGATCATTCCGAGGCGCGCCTGCGGTGACGGCGTACCCGGTTCGACGTCCTTGTGCAGCACGGGATCCCCGATTGCGAGCGAGACCGCCACGCTGACGTCGACTTGACGGGCCGCCTCGCTGATCAGCGGCAGATCGCGGCGCAGCAGCGTGCCCTTGGTGAGGATCGAGAACGGTGTGCCGGAGTCGGTCAGCGCCGCGATGATCCCCGGCATGAGCGCGTAGCGCCCCTCGGCCCGCTGGTACGGATCGGTATTGGTGCCCAGCGCCACCGTCTCGCGTTGCCACGACCTCCGCGACAGTTCGCGGCGCAGTACGTCGACGACGTTGGTCTTGACCACGACCTCGCTGTCGAAGTCGCTGCCCGGGTTCAGATCGAGATACTCGTGCGTGGGTCGCGCGAAGCAGTAGCGGCAGGCGTGTGAGCATCCGCGGTAACCGTTGACCGTGAACCGGAACGGCAGCATCGACGCGTTCGGCACCCTGTTGAGCGCCGACTTGCACAGCACCTCATGGAAGGTGATGCCCTCGAACTGCGGCGTCCGCACGCTGCGCACGAAACCGATACGCTGCAGTCCGGGCAGCGCGCCGTCGTCGACGCCGACACCCTGACCATCCCACCGCATACACTCGATTCGAACTCACGTTCGATACGATGTCAAGGTCGACGCGCGCGCGAGCCGGCGGTGACCCGAGAGAGAGGGGCGGTGTGCCGACCGAGGGCTACGACGACGAACTGGCATCCGAGCAGCGCTACATCGACGACCTGTACGCGCGGCTCGACGCCGAGCGCGCCCGGGTGCGCAAGCACTACGACGCGGCACTGCGCGGTGACGGCGGCTCCCTCGTCGACCGCGACGCCGAGGTCCGCGCGGTGGCCAAGCGGATGAACCGGCTCAACGTCGCCGACCACGGGCTGTGCTTCGGCCGCCTCGACAGCGTTTCCGGTGAGCGCCTCTACATCGGCCGGATCGGCTTGATGGACGAAGCCCGCGAATACGAACCGCTGCTGCTCGACTGGCGAGCCCCCGCGGCGCGCCCCTTCTACGTCGCGACCGCCGCCCACCCCGAGGGCATGCGACGGCGTCGCCAGTTCCACTCGATCGGTCGGCGCATCACCGATTTCACCGACGAGACCCTCGGCAGGCCCACCGAGGGCGCGCAGGGCGACGCGGCGCTGCTGGCCGCCGTCAACGCACCACGCGGCGACGGTATGCGCGACATCGTCGCGACCATCCAGGCCGAACAGGACGAGATCATCCGGCTCGACCACCCGGGTGTAATGGTGATCGAGGGCGGCCCCGGCACAGGCAAGACCGTCGTCGCGCTGCACCGCGTCGCCTACCTGCTCTACACACAGCGCGAACGGATGGAGCGCCACGGCGTCCTGGTGATCGGCCCGAACACCGCGTTCCTGCGGCACATCGACCGGGTGCTGCCCTCGCTGGGCGAGACGAACGTCGTCTTCATGACGACCGGCGACCTCGTTCCCGGCCTGCGCGTCACAAAGCCGGACGCTGCCGACGCCGCGCGGGTGAAGGGATCGCTGCAGATGCTCGACGTGCTGGCCGCCGCGATCGCCGACCGGCAGCGCGTGCCCGTCGAGCCGATACCGATCAAGCTGGCCGACGTCACCGTGCGGATCGACGCGGAGACCGCCGAGTGGGCCATCCAGGAAGCCCGCGACAGCGGCTCACCGCACAACGACGCCCGCGCGGTGTTCGTCGACGTCATCACCTGGGTGCTCACCGAGCGCGCGATCGCCCGCATCGGCAAGGGCTGGCTGACCCGCGATGACAAGGCGGCGTGGGAACACCTGCGCGCCGAGTTGATCGACGAACTCGACGACCACGACGCGTTCCGGGCCGCGCTCGACGAGCTGTGGCCCGAGTTGACGCCCGAGGCGCTGCTGGCCGGGCTCTACGAATCGCCCGAACGACTTCGCGCCGCGGGTGCGGACGAGTGCCTGCTGCGCGCCGAAGGTGACGCGTGGACGGTGTGGGATGTGCCGCTGCTCGACGAACTGGTCGACATGCTCGGCGGGATCAAACCCGATCCCGCCGCCGAAAAGGAACGGCAGGAGGAGGCCGCCTACGCCGCCGGCGTCCTGGACCTGATGGTGGCCCGCGAGGACCTGATGGACGACGAGGACCATCTGATCGCCGCCGACCTGCTCGACGCCGAGGACCTCGCCGAACGGTTCGTCGAACGCGACAACCGCGACCTCGCCGAACGCGCTGCGGCAGAACGTGATTGGACATACCGACACGTCGTCGTCGACGAGGCGCAGGAACTGTCCGAAATGGATTGGCGTGTGCTGATGCGCCGCTGCCCCGGCAAGTCCTTCACCGTGGTCGGTGATCTCGCGCAGCGACGCTCCCCGGCGGGCGCGAGGTCATGGGGGGCGATGCTCGATCGGTACGTGCCCGGTCGCTGGGTCTACCGACCGCTGTCGGTGAACTACCGCACGCCCGCCGAGATCATGGAGGCCGCGGCCGGCCTGCTGGCCGAGTTCGCCCCCGATGTGCGGGCGCCCGAATCGGTTCGCGCATGCGGTGTTCGGCCGTGGGCGCGGCTCGTGGGCGGCGACGAACTACCCGCCGCGATCGACGAGTTCCGGCGCGACGAGGAGAACCGCGAGGGCACCAGTGTCGTGATCGGGCCGGCAGGGATGGACGGCGTCGTAACACCGTCGGAAACCAAGGGATTGGAGTTCGACGCGGTGCTCGTCGTGGAGCCGAACCTGATCCTGGCCGACGCTCCACGGGGCGCGGCCGATCTGTATGTCGCGCTCACCCGAGCGACACAACGGCTCGGTGTGCTGCACACCGAGCCGCTGCCACCCACGTTGAGCGGATTGTCCGAACTCCAGGCCGTGGCCGACTGACCTATCGCAGCGCCGTCACCACTGGCTCAGTTGGCACTGCACCGTGTAGGTGCCGTCCTGTTGCACCGCCACCTGGCCGTCGATCGCAATCTCGCAGTGCGGGTTCGGAGAGGCCTGCATGGCGTGGACGCCGGTGCTGGCGGTGAGGATTCCCCACTGCGGGTCCTCCATCGTCGTCTCGAACACCCACGGCACCCCCGGCTGAAGGACCACTTCCTCCTTCTTCAGGTACGCATACGCATCGGCGTTGTAGGCCTGCTTGTTCGGAGGCTGCGCAATCAGATAGTTGAGCTGGAAGTCAGCGGGCGCCGTTGACGTCAGCGTGTACCGGACCACATGGCCTTCCGACTGGGCATCGGCGGTCGCATGGCTGACCGCGACTGACGCCGCCGCCACCATGAACGCCGCCCCGACCTTGGCTGTAGCTGTTCGCATGTTCGTCACATCGCCGGACGGTACCAAACCGTTACCGCCGACTCCCCACCCTCTGCTGACGCCTCCCGACGGCAAACGACCTGCGACGAAGTCACGGTTAATTTGTTCGTCACACGCAGACATTTCCCAGAAACTTCGCCGCTCTAACGTCCCGATTCGACAACCACGCAAGGTCGGGACACTCGCACTCGACTTGGCGCTCATCGCCGATGTGCGCTGCGGATATATAGGGAAAGGCTGTTCATGCGACTTCCACGACGGTCCTCGGTGAGACGCTCCGCCCTCGTTGCCGGCGGAATAGTCGCGGCGACGAGTCTGGTGCTGGCCGGCTGCGGAAGCAAGGCCACCGAGTCGGATTCGGCAAACGCCCAATCGTGTGTCGACACGTCCGCCCCGACGATCAAGGTGGGCGCACTGAACTCGTTGTCGGGCACGATGGCCATTTCCGAAGTGACCGTGCGCCACGCCATCGACCTCGCGGTCGAGCAGATCAACGCGTCCGGTGGTGTGCTGGGCAAGCAGATCCAGCTCGTCGGCGAGGACGGCGCGTCCGAGCCGACGGTGTTCGCGGAGAAGGCCGAGAAGCTGATCAGCAGCGACTGCGTCGCGGCGGTGTTCGGCGGCTGGACGTCGTCGTCGCGCAAGGCCATGCTGCCGGTCTTCGAGAGCGCCAACTCGCTGCTGTACTACCCCGTGCAGTACGAGGGCCTGGAGTCGTCGAAGAACATCTTCTACACGGGCGCCACCACCAACCAGCAGATCGTCCCGGCGCTGGACTACCTGAAGGAGAAGGGCGTCAAGTCGCTGTATCTGGTCGGCAGTGACTACGTCTTCCCGCAGACCGCCAACCGGATCATCAAGGCGTACGCCGGCGCCAACGGCATCGAGATCAAGGGCGAGGATTACACGCCGCTGGGGTCGACGGACTTCTCGACCATCGTCAACAAGGTCCGCACCGCCGGTGCCGACGCCGTGTTCAACACGCTCAACGGCGATTCGAACGTGGCCTTCTTCCGTGAGTACAAGAACGTGGGCCTGACCCCGGAGGCCATGCCGGTGGTGTCGGTGTCGATCGCCGAGGAGGAGGTCGGCGGAATCGGTATCCAGAACATCACTGGCCAACTGGTCGCCTGGGACTACTACCAGACCATCGACAGCCCGGAGAACAAGGCGTTCGTCGAGGCCTACAAGGCCAAGTTCGGCGCCGACAAGCCGACGTCGGATCCCATGGAGGCGGCCTACGTCTCGGTCTATCTGTGGAAAAACACTGTCGAGAAAGCCAATTCGTTCGCGGTTCCAGATGTGCAGAAAGCCGCCGGCGGCGTTCAGTTCAACGCCCCGGAGGGCCTGGTGCAGATCGATGGCGACAACAACCACATCACCAAGACCGCCCGCATCGGCGAGATCCGGCCCGACGGACTGATCTACACGATCTGGGAGTCGCCGGGACCGATCGAACCGGACCCCTACCTCAAGGGCTACCCGTGGGCGGCCGGCCTGTCCAGCTGAGTCGAAGATGGATGTCCTGATCGGGCAGCTGGCAACGGGATTGAGCCTCGGCTCGATCCTGTTGCTGGCGGCCCTGGGGTTGTCGCTGACGTTCGGGCAGATGGGCGTCATCAACATGGCGCACGGCGAGTTCATCATGGCCGGCTGCTACACCGCCTACGTGGTGCAGCAGGTGGTGTCGAGTGCCGGTGCGTCACTGCTGATTTCGCTGGTCGTCGGGTTTCTGATCGGCGGGGCGATGGGCGCGCTGCTGGAGACCACGCTCATCCGCCGGATGTACCACCGGCCGCTGGACACTCTGCTGGTGACGTTCGGCGTCGGGCTGATCCTGCAGCAGGTCGCCCGTGACGTCTTCGGGGCTCCCGCGGTCAACGTGGTGGCACCGGTGTGGTTGTCCGGTGGTGTCGAGATCTTCGGGGCGGTGGTGCCCAAGACGCGCATCTTCATCCTCGTGCTGGCACTCGCGTGCGTCGCGGCGTTGGCCACCGCGCTCAAGGTGAGCCCGATGGGACGGCGGATCCGCGCCGTCGTGCAGAACCGGGACCTGGCCGAGACCAGCGGGATCTCGTCCCGCAAGACCGACATCACAACGTTTTTCATCGGCTCGGGCCTGGCGGCGGTGGCCGGTGTCGCGTTGACGTTGATCGGTTCGACCAGCCCGACGATCGGGCAGAGCTATCTGATCGACGCGTTCCTGGTGGTCGTTGTCGGTGGCCTCGGTCAGATCAAGGGCACGGTGATCGCGGCGTTCGCGCTGGGCTTCCTGAACTCGTTCATCGAATACAACACCACCGCATCGCTGGCGAAGGTCATCGTCTTCGTGATCATCGTGATCTTCCTTCAGGCTCGCCCGCAGGGCCTGTTCACCGTCCGGACAAGGAGTCTCGTGTGAGAACCTTCGTGGGCCGATGGCAGACCTGGGCCGGTTTCGCGGTCGCGGCGCTGCTGCTGTTTGGTGTCGCGCCCGCGGTGCTGTCGGACTTCCGGCTGAGCCTGCTGGGCAAGTTCCTGTGCTTCGCGATCGTCGCGGTCGGCATCGGGTTGGCGTGGGGCCGCGGCGGCATGCTCGTCCTGGGCCAGGGGGTGTTCTTCGGGCTCGGCGGCTACATGATGGGCATGCACCTCAAGATCGCCGACGCCCAGTTGCGCGGCGACGATGTGCCCGACTTCATGCAGATCGCCGGCGTTCGCGAATTACCCGGCTACTGGCAGCCGTTCGCCTCCCCCGCGTTTACTCTGCTGGCGATCGTCGTCGTGCCGACGGTGATCGCGGCGGCGCTCGGGCTCGGCGTGTTCAAGCGTCGCGTCAAGGGCGCGTACTTCGCGATCCTGTCGCAGGCCCTGGCCGCCGCGTTGGCGATCCTGCTCGTTGGGCAGACCAGCCTCGGTGGCAGCAACGGGCTCAACAGGTTTCGCACGTTCTTCGGATTCACCCTGACCGATCCGGCCAACCGGCGGATGCTGTACTTCATCGCCGCGGGTGTGCTGCTCGCCGTCGTCGCGGTAGTGCGGCAGCTGATGCAGAGCCGCTACGGCGAACTGCTGGTCGCGGTTCGCGACGGTGAGGAACGCGTCCGTTTCCTCGGCTACGACCCGGCGAACATCAAGGTGGTCGCCTACACCGTGGCGGCGCTGTTAGCCAGCATCGCGGGCGCGTTGTTCGCACCGATCGTCGGGTTCATCGCGCCGTCGCAGGTGGGCATCCTGCCGTCGATCGCTTTCCTGATCGGTGTCGCGATCGGCGGGCGCACCACGCTGCTGGGGCCGGTGCTCGGCGCGATCGGGGTGGCATGGGCGCAAACCCTGTTCTCCGAACGGTTCCCGTCCGAGTGGACCTACGCGCAGGGCCTGCTGTTCATCGTCGTCGTCGGCTTCTTCCCGGCGGGCCTGGCCGGTCTCGGTGCGCTGTTCAAACGGCGTCACATACGCCGGCCCCGCAAACCCGTCGGACCCGCACCGGAACCGCAGGCGGACCTCGACACCGAGAAGGTGGGCGCAGCAACATGACCCAGGTGGAGCCGGTCGCCGGCGGCAACGTCGGCATGGGCACCGAATATCTCGAAGTGCGCGGACTCACCGTCGATTTCGACGGTTTCAAAGCGGTCAGCGATGTCGACCTGACCCTGTTCCAGGGTGACCTGCGATTCCTGATCGGGCCCAACGGCGCGGGCAAGACCACGGTGATCGACGCGATCACCGGCCTGGTGAACGCCA
>NZ_LZJE01000289.1:0-26154 GCF_001666865.1 Mycobacterium sp. E136 | reverse complement strand
CCGCCCGTCACGGGTCAACCTGCTCAACTGGGACGGTCGCGGCGAACCCAGCGGGATCTTCCCGGAGCGGAGCGCGGATCGATGAAGCTCCTTCGCAGCAAGCGGGACCCGACCCTCGAGCATCGACTCGTATGGCAGGCGGCCGCACTGCTGCTCGCGTATCCGGACGACCGACAGGGCGAACGGTTGACCACCGTCGAGGAGATGCTGACCCACCTTCGCGACGAGACCGCAAACCTGCTCGGCGCCACCGTCACCGCGCTCCGCTCCGGGAAGATCCCGCTGGGTTCGCCGCGACCGTCCCAGTTGAGCAGGTTGACCCGTGACGGGCGGGACTCGGTCACCGCGATGCCCTCGCTGGTCTGCCGATTGTGCAGCGCATGGAAGCTCTCCACCGCAACGGGCACCGGAGCGCCGCTGGCCTCGCCGAACGGCCCCGACTCGTACATTCCGGGGCCGCCCTCGAACGACAGCGAGCAGCCCGGCTCCTCGAGCGATTGCGCCTCCAGCGCATGGGCGTCGGCGACGTATGCCGTCGGAATGACGTAGCGCTCTTCGTATTTCGCGAGTGCGAGCAGGCGGTACATCTCGTAGATCTGCTCCTCGGTCATGCCGACCGCTTGTGGGATGTGCGGCTGGGTCTCGCGCCCGAGGTTGATGTCGCGCATGTACGAGCGCATCGCGGCCAACCGCCGCAGTACGCCCTCCACCACCGCGGTGTCGCCGGCGGTGAAGAGCCCGGCCAGGTACTCGAGCGGAATGCGCAGCGCCTCGAGCGCCCCGAACAGGTTGCCGATCTCCTCACCGTCGTGACCGTCGCGCGCTACCGCGTCGACCACCGGCGACAGCGGCGGGATGTACCAGACCATCGGCATCGTCCGGTATTCGGGATGCAGGGGCAGCGCGACCTGATAGCGGTGGATCAATGCGTACACCGGTGAACGCTGGGCCGCCTCGATCCACTCCTCCGAGATGCCCTCCGCGCGGGCCCCGGCGATGACCTCCGGGTCGTGCGGGTTCAGGATGATCGACTTCTGAGCCTCGTACAGGTCGGTCTCGTTCTCCGTCGCCGCCGCTTCGAGCACGCGGTCGACGTCGTAGAACACCAGACCCAGATATCGCAGCCGGCCGACGCAGGTCTCCGAGCACACCGTCGGCAGCCCGACCTCGACGCGGGGGTAGCAGAATGTGCACTTCTCGGCCTTGCCGGTCTTGTGGTTGAAATACACCTTCTTGTAGGGACATCCCGAGACACACATCCGCCAGCCCCGGCAGCGGTCCTGATCGACGAGCACGATGCCGTCCTCGGAGCGCTTGTACATCGCCCCCGACGGGCACGACGCGACACACGACGGGTTCAGGCAGTGCTCGCAGATCCGCGGAAGGTAGAACATGAACGTCTGCTCGAGTTCGAGACGGACCTGCTCGTTCACCTTGCGCAGCACGGGATCCCCGGACACGATCTCCGGTGACCCGCCGAGGTTGTCGTCCCAGTTCGCCGACCACTGAACCTTCATCGGATCGCCGCTGATCAGGCTCCGCGGCGGCGCCACCGGCATGTGCTCACCCAACGGCGCGTTGGTCAGGTTCTCGTAGTCGTAGGTCCACGGCTCGTAGTAGTCGGCGATGCTGGGCATCTTGGGGTTGGCGAAGATCCGCAGCAGCTTGCTCAGCCGGCCGCCGTCGCGCAGCTTAAGCCGACCCTTCCGGTCGCGTATCCATCCGCCGCGCCACCGCTCCTGGTCTTCGTAGGTTCGCGGATAGCCTTGGCCGGGACGGGTTTCGACGTTGTTGAACCAGACGTACTCGGTGCCGGGCCGGTTGGTCCAGGCCTGCTTGCAGGTCACCGAGCAGGTGTGGCAGCCGATGCACTTGTCGAGGTTCATCACCATCGCCATCTGCGCCATGACTTTCACTGGTAGACCACCTCCTGGCTGCGCCGCCGGACGACGGTCACCTCGTCGCGCTGGTTTCCGGTCGGCCCGAGATAGTTGAACGCGAACGCCGTCTGGGCGTATCCACCGGCCAGATGGCTCGGCTTGATCAGCAGCCGGGTCAACGAATTGTGAATGCCCCCGCGTTTCCCCGTGGTCTCGCTGAGGGGCACGTCGATCACCCGCTCCTGCACGTGGTAGACGAACACCACGCCCTCGGGCATCCGGTGCGAGACGATCGCCCGGCAGACCAGCACGCCGTTGCGATTCACCGCCTCGACCCAATCATTGTCGCGCACCGAGATTTTCGCCGCATCGGCCGGGCTCATCCACATCGTCGGCCCGCCGCGTGACAGCGACAGCATGAACAGATTGTCCTGATATTCGGAGTGGATCGACCACTTCGAGTGCGGCGTCAGATACCGGACCGTCAGCCCCACACCATCGTGATGACCCACCGCCGAATCGCCGAACAACCGCGACATGTCCAGCGGAGGCCGGTAGATCGGCAGCTGTTCGCCGAGTTCCTCGAGCCAGTCGTGGTCGAGGTAGAAGTGCATCCTGCCGGTCAGCGTGTGAAACGGCTTGAGTTCCTCGATGTTGACGGTGAACGGCGCGTAGCGACGCCCACCGGTCTCGCTGCCCGACCACTCCGGGCTGGTGATCACCGGGACCGGCCGCGCCTGCGTGTCCGCGAACGTGATGCGGCGCTCCTCGCTGCCGCCGGCCAGATGCACCAGGCGGCGTCCGGTCCGGCGCTCCAGCTCACGGAAACCCTCGACGGCCAGGCGCCCGTTGCTGGTGCCGGACAGCGCGAGGATCGCCTCCGCCATCCGTTCGGCCGTGTTGATGGCCGGACGTCCCTGTGCGCGACCGGAATCCATCACGCCGAATTTGGCCGCCAGCTCGCCGACCTCCTTGTCGGGGCGGACGGTGACCCCCTTGGTGGTCAACCCGAGCTTCTCGACGAGCGGTCCCAGCGCCGCCCATTTCTCGGCGATCGCGGGATAGTCGCGCTCCACCACCGCCATCGGGGCCATGGTCTTACCCGGCACCGGGATGCTCCCGTCGGCGCGCCAATCCTTCTCGACACCACCGGGATAGGCCATCGCGCCTGGCGTGTCATGCTGCATGGCGCCGAGCACCACGTCGGAGCGCACACCCAGATGCTTTGCGGCCAGTGCGCTGAACACGCGTGCGATGGCGCCGAACGCATCGAAGTCGGAGTGGGCTTCCCACGGCGGGTCGACGGCCGGGTTGAACGCGTGAACGTACGGGTGCATGTCGGTGCTGGACAGATCGTGCTTCTCGTACCAGGTGGCGGCGGGCAGCACGACGTCGGAGAGCAACGTCGTCGAGGTCATCCGGAAGTCGATCGACATCAACATGTCGAGCTTGCCCTCGGGAATGTCATCGGTCCACGCGATGTCGTTGGGCCGCAGCGCTTCCGGTGTCGGCTCGGCCTGCAGGTTCGAGTCGGTGCCGAGCAGGTGGCGAAGGAAGTACTCGTTGCCCTTGCTCGAGGAACCCAGCAGGTTGGCCCGCCACACCGAAAGGACCCTCGGCCAGTTCGCCGGGTCGTCCGGGTCGGTGACGGCGAGTTTGAGCGTGCCCTCTGCGAGTTGTTCGGTGACGTAGGTGGAGATGTCCTGGCCCGCGGCGCGCGCCTCGTCGGCGACGTCGAGGCTCGAGCGGTCGAACTGTGGATAGAACGGGCTCCAACCCATCGCGGTCGACGCGGCGAGCACGTCCATGGTGTGCCGATCGCGGAACCGGCCACGGCCCAGAGGACTGGCCAGCGCGTCGGCGCGGTAACCGTCGTAACGCCATTGGTCGGTGTGGACGTACCAGTACGACGTGCCTGGCATCTGCCGCGGCGGTCGCGACCAGTCGGTGCCCATCGCCAGCGCGGACCAGCCCGTCACCGGGCGGCACTTCTCCTGTCCGACGTAGTGGGCCCAGCCACCGCCGTTGCGGCCCATCGCGCCGGTGAGCAACACCAGCGCCAGCACCGCCCTGTAGGTGGCGTCGCCGTGGAACCACTGGCAGATCCCCGCGCCCATGATGATCATCGACCGGCCACCGGATTCCTCGGCGTTGTGCGCGAACTCGGTGGCGATCCGGATCGCCTGGGACGCAGCGACTCCGGTGATCGTCTCCTGCCAGGCCGGGGTGTACGGCTTCGGATCGTCGTAACCGGCGGGCCAGTCTCCGGGTAGTCCGGGGCGCGCCACCCCGTACTGCGCCAGCATCAGATCGAACACGGTGCACGCCAGGTGCCCGCCGACCCTTCGCACCGGCACCCCGCGGCTCAGCGTCTCACCGTGCCCATCGAAGGTGTCGAACCGGGGTAACGCCACCTCCGCCGTCTCACCGGCTTCCGTGAAGAGCACCGTCAGTGCCGGCACCAGGTCGCCGAGTTCCAGGTTCCACTTCGTGACGCCGTCGTCGCCGAAGCGGAAACCCAACGACCCCTGCGGCACGACGACGGTGTCGGTCGCGGCATCCAGCAGGACCGGTTTGAACGCCGCGTTCTCCTGCGCCGTCGCTTCACCGCCGAGGTCGGCGGCGGTCAGGTTCTTGCCTGGGACGAGCCGACCGTCACGCTCCTCGAGCCTGACCAGGAACGGCAGGTCGGTGAACTTGCGGACGTAGTCGACAAAGAACGGAACCTTGTGTTTGACAAAGAATTCCGAGAGCACCACATGGCCCATCGCCATGGCCAACGCGCCGTCGGTGCCCGCCGCGCACGGCATCCACTCGTCGGCGAACTTGGTGTTGTCGGCGTAGTCGGGGCTGATGCTGACGACTTTCGTGCCGCGGTAACGCACCTCGGTCATCCAGTGCGCATCCGGCGTGCGGGTGACCGGGACGTTCGAGCCCCACATCATCAGGTACGACGCGTCCCACCAGTCACCGGACTCCGGCACGTCGGTCTGATCACCGAACACCTGCGGGGAGGCGACGGGAAGGTCGGCGTACCAGTCGTAGAACGACGTCATCACGCCACCGAGAAGTTCGATGAACCGTGATCCGGCGGCGAAGGACACCATCGACATCGCAGGGATGGGGGAGAACCCGGCAATCCGATCCGGTCCATACCGCTTGATCGCGTGGATGTGAGCGGCCGCGATCATCTCGGTCGCCTCGGCCCAGCTGATCCGCACCAGACCGCCTTTGCCCCTTGCCCGTTGGTAGCGTCGGCGGCGTTCGGGGTCGCTCTGAATGTCGGCCCACGCGAACACCGGATCGGACAGCCGCGACTTGGCCTCGCGGTACATGCGGACGAGTTCGCCGCGCGCATATGGATAGCGCACCCGCGTCGGGGAATAGGTGTACCAGGAGAACGCCGCACCCCGAGGGCAACCGCGCGGCTCGTACTCCGGCCGGTCCGGCCCCACCGACGGGTAGTCGGTCTCCTGCGTCTCCCAGGTGATGATGCCGTCCTTGACGTAGATCTTCCACGAGCACGACCCCGTGCAGTTGACGCCGTGCGTGGAGCGGACCACTTTGTCGTGACTCCACCGGTCGCGGTAGAAGATGTCGCCCTCGCGGCCGCCACGGCGGTGGATGGTCCGACCGTCGCTGGAAGCCTCACCGGGAGTGAAGAATCGGCCGCTGCGCTCGAGCAGTTCTTCGACCCGGCCGCCGATGTGGGGCTCGGTGGTCGTCACTGGGTTGCCTCCTTCGGTTGCGGCTCGTGGGCGTGCAGCCGCAGTGCGGTGTAGGCGAACGCGATCAGCGCGGTCGCGACGAGCAGGATCAGGCCGACGGAGTAGTCGTTCTCGACCGCGTCATAGGTCGAGCCCATCACCAGGGGTGGGAAGTAGCCGCCCAAACCGCCTGCGGCCGAGACGATTCCGGTGATCGACCCGACCGACTGCGCCGGTGACCGACGGGCCACCCACGCGAACACGCCGCCGGTGCCGATACCGAGGAACACCGCCAGTGCGATGAAGGTGGTCGCCGACCACACATCCGGCGGTGGTTGCAGCATGGCGATCAGCGCCATCAGCGCTGTGCCGCCGAAGGAGCCGAGGACGACGTACTTCGGTGCGATGCGGTCGGCCAGTGCTCCGCCGACGGGCCGGGCCAGCACGGCTGCCAGTGCGAATCCCGCGGTGCGCGCGCCCGCGTCGACGGCCGAGAAGTGGTAGATCGTCTTGATGTAGGTGGGCAGATAGTTGCTGAACGCCACGAAGCCGCCGAACACGATCGCGTAGAGAAACGACATCTCCCACGTGACGCGGAGTTTGGCCGCCGCCTTCAGCTTCGGCAGCACCCGATCGGTGTTGGGCGCGAAAGTCGGTGAGTCGCGCATGAAGAACCCGCACAGCGCCGCGGTGACCGCCAACGCGGCCGCGACGATGACGTGCGTGGGCAGCAGCCCGAACCACTTGACGAATCTGGGGGTGAAGAACGCCGAGAGCGCGGTGCCCACCATGCCCATGCCGAACACGCCGGTGGCGAAACCGCGGCGCGACGGCTCATACCAGTTGTTCGCGAACGGGATGCCGACGGCGAAGATGGTGCCCGCGATGCCCAGGAAGAAGCCGCACACCAGCAGCATGGGATAGGACCCGGCCGAACCCGCGGCACCCACCGCCAGCACGGGCACGATCGAGATGAGTGAGATCGCGATGAACAGCACGCGGCCGCCGAACCGGTCGGTCAGCGAACCCACGACGATCCGTCCGAGCGCGCCCACCAAAATCGGGGTGGCCACCAGCATCGAGGCCTCGGAGCTGCTGAGCGACAAGTCGCCCGCATATGTGGTCGACAGCGGGCCGATCATGTTCCAAGCCCAGAAGTTGATGGCGGAGACCCACGTGGCCAGCGCCAAGTTCAGTGTGCGTCGAGCGCCAGTGTCCGGCGCGACCGCCGTGTTCACTCACCCAGACAACCATGTGTCATGAGAGTCCGCGTGGCTTTCGGATGAAGCGCTGCGCCGCAACGAAGTACAGACGGCCTAGCTACTCAGGGACAGGCCGGCGGCGACGGCGAACCCGAGCACCGCCGCCAGCCCCGCCTGATCGCGAGCCTTCTCGGTGGCTTCGGGGATCATCGACGTCACCAGCATGACCAGCAGGGCGCCCGCGGCGAAACCGTCTATTCCGCCTTGTAATTGGCGGCCCGCCGCCTCCTGGAACTGAAATCCCGCCAGCGTGGCCAGGGTGCACAGCAGCGCAACGGCGATCCAGCCGAGCACGATCCGCCCCCGCGGCGTGCCTGCCGCCTTCAGGTCGCTGGCTGAACCGATCGCCTCCGGAAGGTTGGACACGAAGATCGCCACGAGTAAGGACACGCTCACCGCGCCGCCGCCGGCGATCCCGATGCCCAGTACCGCCTGCTCGGGTATGCCGTCGAGCAGCGCACCCAGTGCGAGCGGCAGACCCGCGGCGCCGGTGCCCCTGCCGCCGATCCGGGCAACGCCCTTGTCGGCGAGGAAGAACATGAGGCCGCCGATGGCCAGACCAGCGGCTACCGGAATCGCCCCGCCGACGTGGAAACCCTCCTCGGCCAGTTCGAAGGAGATGCTGGCCACCAGTGCTCCGGCGCCGAAGCCGAGCACCAACCCGATCAGCCGGGCGTTCCAGTCGCGTAGCACCCCGGCGAGCGCGCCGATGACCAACGAGGATGCCGCAACGCCGCCCCAGAGCAGTGCGGTGAGCATCGCATCAGCCTAGGCGCGAATCCTCCTGCGACGCTTGGTCGGGTCGTGCTGACCGGCGAGCGTGAGGCCCAGGATCACCATGACGAGGCCCATGCCGAACCACATCCAGCCGAACGCGTCGGCAACGGCGAATCCGTAGGCGCACAAGGCGAAGTACACCAGTCCAGCACCCAGGAAGTACCACCGCGCGGCGGCATATGTCCGGGCCATGACCAGGCCGAGGACGCCGAGCACCAGGTTGACGACGTTGCCCAGTCCGGACACCGCGATCATGCCGAACAGGCTGGCCCCGGATCGGTGGTCCGCCCATGCCAACTGGTCGTAATCGTGGGTGAGGCCGGGGATGAAGCCGAGGGCGCCGATGAGGAGCAGGACGACACCCACGATCACCGCCGCTCCCTGCACGGCCATGTATTTCGGTCTCGTCGCCATCCCTTGCCTCCGTCCGGAACCGTTATTGACGGACTGGCAGGTAATACCCGACGGGCGCGGCCGCTAACCGGCCCGCCGCCTAACGGGTGTTGCGGTTCAACGGGGTGTTCGCCTCGATGACGCGTCGCGACAGCAGCACACCGAGCGCGATCATGCCGACGGCGAGCACGAGATGCAGCCAGTTGTCGGCGGTGTTGAGCGGCACGAAGTTCGCGGAGCTGTCGTGGTCGACGATCAGGCCGTACAGGAACAGCAGCAGGTAGATGACACCGCCGCCGATCAGGTAATTGCGGGCGTTGCCGAAGCTGCGCGCCATGGCCACACCGGCCACACCGAACAGCAGATGCACGAGGTTGTGCAGGACCGAGACGTTGAAGACGCCGAGAAGCTGGGCCTCCGAGTGGTGGCCGGCGAATGTCATGGTGTCGTAGTTCGTCGTGATGCCCGGGATGAAGCCCAGGACGCCGACCAGCAAGAACACCGCGCCGACAGCAAGCGCTGCCTTCTGCACCGGTGCTCCGTAGCGGGTTGCGGCCGCGGGGCCGGACGGTTGGCTGCTGACCATCGTCGTTCCTTTCCGTCGAGGTCAGCGACAACTACCCAGGGAAAGTCGATACAAACCCGGAATTTTGATGGCGCGGCGAGGCTCGCGGCTCAGGTCTGCGAACGGCCTGGCCCGACTCCCTCACGCGCCGAGCTACTTCTTGATGTAGCAGTTGGGCGGATTTCCGCAGTGATGACCTTGATCGCACTTGTGACAGTTGCAGGTACAGCCGCTCTTGGCCTTGACCGCAGACGTACGCATGGCGAATCAACTCCTTTGTTGTGAGCCCGCGCGCGACGACCGATGCGGGCCTGCCACCGAATATAGGCCGATCGGGGCGGCGTGGAGCGGGCTCAGCCCTTCAGGATCGGCTTGAGGGCCTCGATCACCGCGGGGTCTTCGATAGTCGAGGGCAGCGGCTCGTCCCGGCCGTGCGCGATGCCCCGCATCGTCTTGCGCAAAATCTTCCCCGACCGGGTCTTCGGCAGCGCGGGCACGACGTCGACGAGCTTGAAACACGCTACGGCGCCGATGTCTTCACGCACCAACCGGATGAGATCCTCGGCGAGCCCGTCGGCCGAGGCGCCCGACTTGAGCACCACGAAGCCGCGCGGCACCTGTCCCTTGATCTCGTCGCGGACCCCGATCACCGCGCATTCCGCGACCGCAGGGTGGGTGGCCAGCACGGCCTCGATCGATCCGGTCGACAACCGGTGGCCCGCGACATTGATGACATCGTCGATGCGGCCCATCACGAAGAGGTAGCCGTCCTCGTCGAGGTAGCCACCGTCGCCCGTGAGGTAGTAGCCGGGGTGCTCGGAGAGGTACGACGCCTGGTACCGGTCGTCGTCACCCCACAGCGTGGGCAACGTGCCCGGCGGAAGCGGCAGCCGGATGCAGATGTCGCCTTCCTCGTTGGCATCGCGGACCGAGCCGTCGACATGCAGGATCTTGACGTCGTAACCGGGCATCGGAACCGTCGGAGATCCGGGCTTGATCGGCATCGGCTCCAGGCCCATGGGGTTGGCGGCGATCGCCCAACCGGTCTCCGTCTGCCACCAGTGGTCGACGACGGGAATGCTCAGCTTCTGTGCGGCCCACTCGTAGGTGTCCGGGTCGAGTCGCTCGCCGGCCAGGAACAGGTACTTCATCTTCGACAGGTCATAGTGGCCGATGTGCTCGCCCTCGGGGTCCTCCTTGCGAATCGCGCGTACGGCCGTCGGCGCGGTGAACAGCGCCTTCACCCCGTATTCGGAGGCGACCCGCCAGAACGCCCCCGGGTCCGGCGTCCCGATCGGCTTGCCCTCGTAGAGCACCGTCGTGGCGCCGAGAAGCAGCGGGCCGTACACGATGTACGAGTGGCCGACGACCCAGCCGACGTCGGAGGCGGCCCAGAAGATGTCACCGGGCGCGATGTCGTAAATGTTGCGCATGCTCCACAGCAGCGCCACCGCGTGCCCGCCATTGTCGCGGACGATGCCCTTCGGCTTGCCCGTGGTCCCGGACGTGTAGAGCACGTACAGCGGATCCGTCGCCGCCACCGGCACCGGGTCGACGGCCGCCGCGGCCACGACGTCCTCCCAGTCGAGGTCGCGGTCTGGCGCCAACTCGCAGCGCTCATGGTCGCGCTGAACGATGACGCAATTGCGGGGCGGATGCTCCGACATCTCCAGTGCGGCATCGAGCATTGGCTTGTAGGCGACGGTGCGCGACGGTTCGATGCCGCACGACGCGGAGACGATCACCGCCGGTTGGGCGTCGTCGATGCGCGTCGCGAGTTCGTGCGCGGCGAACCCACCGAACACCACCGAGTGGATCGCCCCCAACCGCGCGCACGCGAGCATGGCGATCACCGCCTCGGGGATCATCGGCATGTAGATGACCACCCGGTCACCATTGGTGACGCCGAGGCCGCGTAGGCCGCCGGCGAACTTCGCAGTGGCATCGCGCAATTCGCGGTAGGTGTAGGTCTTTTTCGTCCCGGTGACGGGTGAGTCGTAGATCAATGCCGGCTGCTCGCCGCGGCCGTCGTCGACGTGCCGGTCGAGCGCATTGGCGCAGGTGTTCATCTCACCGTCGGGGTACCAGCGGTAGAACGGCGGGTTCGAATCGTCGAGGATCTGCGTGGGCTCGCGCGTCCACGTCACCGCGCGTGCGGCATCGGCCCAGAATCCTTCTGGATCAGCGATGCTGGCGTCGAACAGCGCTCGGTATCCGGCCATACCGCACGTTAGCGCGACGGCAGTTCCTATAGTCGCGTTATGACCTCTGCTCCTCCGCCGATCGAAGGGGTGCGACGGTCGCATGTCACCGCCCGCGGCGTGCGCTTCCACGTGACCGAGGCCGGCCCCGCCGACGGGCGTCCGGTCGTGGCGCTGCACGGCTGGCCGCAACACCATTGGGAATACCGGGATCTGCTTGCCGATCCGCCGGCGGGGCTCCGGATCATCGCACCTGACCTGCCTGGTTACGGATGGTCCGGTCCGCCACCGCACCGGTGGGCAAAGGAAGACGTCGCCACTGACGTTCTCGCCCTTCTGGATGCGCTGGGCCTCGATCGCGTACTGCTGTTGGCTCACGACTGGGGCGCCTTCGTGGGATACCTGATGATCCTGCGAGCGCCGGAGCGATTCGACGGTTACCTGGCCTGCAATATGGCCTACCCGTGGTTGTCGACGCGCGATGTTCTGCCCCGGCTATGGCGCTTCGCATACCAGATACCGATCGCGACGGCCGGAGTGCTGGTGCAGCGCCGCACACCATTCCTCGAGAAGATGATCTTCGGCATCGGCTCGAAGATGTCCGATGCCGATGTCCGTGTCTTCTCGGACCGGTTCCGCGACCCGGTGTGCGCCCGGGCCGCGCGCGACACGTACCGGACCTTCCTCACGAAGGAGCTCCTGGGCAGCGCGCGTAGTCCCGAGACGCGACGGGCGACGGTGCCGATTCGCGCGCTGTTCGGACTCGGCGATGCGGCGGTGCATCCGTCGTGGGTTGCGGCCGAGAACGCCAATGCGGACGACTACCGGTTGCAGACGGTCGATGCCAGCCACTTCATCGTCGACGAGCGACCCGATCTGGTGCGCGCTGCGCTGGTCGCGCTGGCGGAGGAGACGGCCTAGTTCGGTGCGGCGGGTAGGTCGATTTCGACGGTCAGCCCTCCGCCGGGGGTGTCGGACGCCGAGATGGTTCCGCCCATCGCCTCGACGAATCCGGAGGCGACGGACAGCCCGAGCCCGATTCCGATCGTGTCGTCGTCGCCGAGCCGCTGGAATGGGGCGAACGCCTGCTGCTCGCTGCCGCGCGGGATCCCAGGACCCTCGTCGACGACGGCGATGAGCACCCGCTCGCCGACCTGCCCCGCGGTCACCCGCACCAGGCTGCCCTCGGCGTAGCGCAGCGAGTTGTCGACCAGGTTGGCGAGCACGCGTTCGAGCAGTTCACTGTCGGCCAGGACCGCGTGGCAGTCGATCTCCACCTTCACCCGCTCGCTGCCGGGGCGAGTGAATTCGCTTGTGTCGGCGCGAATTCCAAGCAACGCACGCTGAACCACGTGCTCGAGTTCGACGCGCACCATCTCGGGGCGAACCGCTCCTGCGGCCAGGCGTGCCGAGTCGAGCAGGTTGGCCACCAACGCGGTCAGCTGGTCGACGGAGTCCTCGACGGTGGCGAGGAGTTCGGCGGTGTTGTCGGCGGAGATGTCGACGTCGCCGTTGCGGATTCGAGACGTCGCCGCCTTGGCGGCCGCTAGCGGTGTGCGCAGGTCGTCGCTGACGGCGGTGAGGAGTGCATGGCGAAGTTTGTCCGCCTGTCCGACGGCTTCGGCCTTGTTCGCCTCGGCTCTCTCTCGTTGCCTGAGCAGGTTGACGGCCTGCTTGCCGACGCCACCGAGGACGCGGCGGTCGCGCGCGGTCAACGCGGGGCCGCTCAACAGCATCCAGTACTCGTCGTCGCCGATTTCGACGGACGTGTCCGCGTCGTCGACATCTGCGCAGGGATCAATGCCGACGGAGGCGAGGATCTCACCGGTTTGGCTGCGGACGAGGCTCACACCGCGCTGCGAGTACGTTTCGCGGAGATGTTCCAACAGACCGTCCAGGTCCGCGTCGTGCAACGCACCGTCGGCGAAGAGTGCAAGCAGCGCGGCTTCCTGGTTGGCCCGCCGCGCTTCTCGCACTCGCCTCGCCGCGCGGTCGACGAACATGGCGACGGTGACGGCGAAGAGCAGCAGTATCAGCGCCCTGATCGCAGAGTCGGTGTCGTGGACGGAGAACGTGTTCTCGGGAGCCACCAGGAAGAATGTGATCAGCACTCCCGAGAGCACCGCGGCGGTGATCGCCGGAGCGAGGCCGCCGAGCACGGCGGTGCCGAGTACGCCCACGAAGAACAATGCGCCGGGGCCGCCGATGTGACGGAACCGGTCCGGCAACACCAGCGTCAGAGCACAGACCGCGACCGGAATCGCCACGGCACCAAGCCATGACGTGAGCCGACGCTGGCGAGTCGAGAGGCGGGACCACGAGATGCCGGTGCTGGCTTGGTCGTGGGTGACCATGTGGACGTCGAGGTTGCCCGACTGTTGTACGACGGCCTCGCTGATGCCTTCGTCGAACATGCGCGACAGCCGCGAACGACGTGAGGTCCCGACGACCAGTTGCGTCGCGTTGACGTCGTGCGCGTAGTCGATGAGCGAGATGGCGGCGTCGTCACCGACGACGGTGTGCATGGTGGCGCCCAGGCTTGCCGCCAGTTCGCGCACGGCCTTCTTCTGCTGGTCCGAGATGGCGGTCAGGCCACCGCCGTCCACGACGTGGACAACCCTGAGGTCGGCGCCCGTCCGGGAGGCGATTCGCGACGCGCGTCGCACCAGAACCTCGGACTCGGGGCCTCCGGTGACCCCGACCACCACGCGTTCACGAGGCGCCCACCGGTCGCTGATCTTCTTGTCGGAGCGGTACTTGGCGAGGGCGGCGTCGACCTGATCGGCCAGCCACAGCAGGGTCAATTGCCGTAGTGCAGTGAGGTTCTCGGGACGGAAGTAATTGGACAGTGCGGCGTCGACGCGTTCAGGCGGGTAGACGTTGCCGTGAGCCAGCCTGCGCCGCAACGCTTCCGGTGTGATGTCGACCAACTCGATCTGGTCGGCGGCGCGCACCACCTCGTCGGGGATGCGGTCGGATTCCTCGACTCCGGTGATCTGGGCGGCCAGGTCGGACACGCTTTCCAGGTTCTGGATGTTGACTGTGGTGATCACGGTGATGCCGGCATTGAGCAGTTCTTCGACGTCCTGCCAACGCTTCTTGTTCTTGCAGCCCGGTGCGTTCGAGTGGGCGAAGTCGTCGACGAGCACGACCTTCGGCCGACGCTGGATGATCGCGGCCACGTCGATTTCGTGGTCGCCGTGCTCGGTCGTGCGGGGAGGCACCACTTCGATACCCGCCACCTGCTGGCCGACCTTGCGGCGACCGTGCGTGTCGACGATGGCGGCGACCACATCGGTTCCGCGTTCGAGACGACGGTGCGCCTCGGCCAGCATGGAGTAGGTCTTGCCGACACCGGGCGCGGCGCCGAGGTAGACGCGCAGGTCCCCGGTCTTGCGTCCCAGTATTCCCATCCGTACATCATTCCTTGTCGGCCGCGCGCCGCTCAAACCTTCTTTGCTTCGCCGCCTGTGCGCTCTCGCCGCCGTCTCCGGGGCACCGCCTCGAAACCACTTGTATCTCTTTGGTTTCAGTGGTCACATTCGGGGCTGGGTTGTCGGTGCGTGGGGTTAACGTTGCTGCGTGGGATTCGAACGTATGAGCGAAGTGATCGCGGGGATGGCCGACCAGCTGTCCGCGCTGGTCGCCGGATCGTTCGACACGTTGACCACCTCTGAGCAGCTAGCACTGGCGGCGCAGTGGGAGAGCTTCACCCGTGGCTCGGCGACGGTTGGCCACCGCATCGTGGCCGGACTTCAGCAGGCCCCGCTCGCGGAGTTGGGTGAAAACAGTGTTGCCGGGGCATTGACGGTGTTGCTGCGCGTCTCCAAGGCTGAGGCGAGCCGGCGGGTGGCCGAAGCCAAGGAGTTGGCGCCGCGGCGGGCGATGACCGGCGAGACGCTCGAGCCGGTGCTGGTTCAGACGGCGGCCGCCGTAGAGAAAGGCCTGATAGGCGCGGAGCATGTGCGGGTGATCCGGCGGTTCTTCGACAAGGAGGTCCCGGTTTCGACGCCCTATGACGTGCGTGAGGCCGCCGAAGCGCAGCTGGCCGATCTGGCGACCAAACACACTCCCGAGGAGGTGCGGGCGGCCGCGCAGCGGTTGGCGGCCTATCTGAACCCCGATGGGGATTTCTCTGATGAGTTGCGGGCGGCGGCGCGCTGGGTGCGGCTGGGCCGGCAGCGCCTCGACGGGATGAGTGAGCTGCGGGGGCTGCTCGACCCCGCGACGCGGGCCGCATTGGAAGCCGTGTTAGCCACCGAAGCCGCGCCCGGCAGGAACAACCCCGACGGCGACCACGCCGACGGCAAGAACACCTGCCCGGATGGTGAGCCGTCGCCCGAGGCGGTGGCTTCGGACACCCGCTCGGTGGGGCAGCGCAACCACGACGCGTTGGGGGCGATGTGCCGGGCCCTGCTCGCATCGGGCGAACTGGGTTCGCACAACGGGCTGCCGGCCACGCTGCTGATCACCACCACCTTGCAGGAGTTGGAGTCCGGCACCGGGCAGGCGGTCACCGGCGGCGGTTCACTGCTGCCGATGAGCGAGGTCATCAAAGAAGCCGCGGCGGCGCATCCGTATCTGGCGATTTTCGACAAGGCCACCGAAGAACCCCTCTACCTCGGGCGCGGCCGACGTTTGGCGTCCAAAGCCCAACGGCTGGTGCTCTTCGCGAAGGATCGGGGCTGCACCAGGCCCGGCTGTACCGCCCCGGCCTATCAGTGCCAGGTTCACCACGCGGTCAACGATTGGGCCGCTGAGGGTCAGACCAACATCGACGAGCTGACCCTCGCGTGTGGGCCCGACAATCGGCGGGTCAAACCCGGCGGCTGGCGCACCCGCAAACGCAAAGACGGGCGCACCTCATGGCTTCCTCCGCCGCAGCTCGATACCGGCCAAGCCCGCGTCAACAACTATCACCACCCAAACCGCTACCTGATACCCGACGAGGGCGATGACGAAGTCAGCGGAGCGGGTCCTGACGACGGCGGGGATGACCACGGCAATGATCGCGACGCAAGCTGACGGCCGGCTTTCCAAACGCGATGATCACGACACCGGCTACGTCGGCGGCATGCTTCGCGCGTTTGACGGGAGCCCCGTCGGGTAGCCCGCCACCATGGTTCTAGGACGACCACTCGCGCTTGTCACAGGCGCTTCGAGCGGAATCGGATTCGAATTGGCGAAGCTCTTCGCCGACGACGGATACGACCTCATCGTCGCCGCCGATGACGACGGCATCCACGCCAGCGCGGACAAACTCGCCGCCGGTGGCACCGAGGTGCGCGCGGTCCAGGTCGATCTGCGCAAAGAGGCCGAAGTCGATCGCCTCTACAGCACCGCCACCGAGAATGGCAGGCGTTTGGACGCTGCCGCCCTCAACGCCGGTACGGGAGGCGGCGGCAACCGCTTCGTCGACCGCGGCCTCGAAGAGGACTTCAACGTCATCGACCTGAACGTCCGAGGGACGGTGCAACTGGCCAAGCTGATCCTCGGCGACATGGTCAGCGCCAACTCGGGCAAGCTGCTCTTCACGTCGTCGATCGTGGCGATGATGCCCGGCTCGTATCAGACGATCTACAACGCGTCCAAGTCGTTCGTGCAGTCGTTCGCCGAAGCGCTGCAGGACGAATTGCGCGATACCGACGTCACCATCACTGCGCTGATGCCCGGTCCCACCGACACCAACTTCTTCCGACGCGTCAACATGCTCGACACCCTGGTCGGCAAAATGCCGAAGGACGACGCCGGCAAGGTGGCGAAACAGGGATACGACGCACTGATGCAGGGAAAGAAGAAAATCGTTGCGTCATCGCCAGTTTCGAAGGGCATAGGCCTGGTGAACCGGTTCCTTCCCGACTCGGTGAAAGCGGCGTCGAACAGGCTGATCTCGAGGTGACTGTGCCGGCTTCAGCCGATGCTGTGGTGATCGGCGCCGGCCACAACGGATTGGTCGCCGCGGCGATGCTCGCCGACGCGGGCTGGGACGTGCTGGTCCTGGAAGCGCAGGATCAACCTGGGGGCGCCGTGAAGAGCGCCGAACTGTTTCCCGGCTACGTCAGCGATCTCTACAGCGCTTTCTACCCACTGTCGGTCACCTCACCGGCTCTCAAGGCATTGCACCTCGAGGAGCACGGGCTGCGCTGGTCGCACTCACCGGCGGTCGTCGGCCACGCGAGCTCCGCCGATGACGACGACGCCCCGCTGATCTGGCGCGAACTCGACCGCACCGCAGACGATCTCGAACGTCGCACAGCAGGTGACGGCTCGCGCTGGCGCGACCTGTTCGCCCAATGGCAACGCATCAAGGAACCGCTGCTCGAGACGCTGTTCTCGCCGTTCCCTCCGATGCGCGGGGCGGTGGGACTCCTGCGTGAGCTGGGTACCGCCGAAGCCCTCCAACTGGCGCACCTACTCCTGCTCCCCGCGGGTGTGATGGCCAAGCAGCTGTTCGACGGCGAGGCCGCGCGACTCTTGTTGTTGGGCAACGCGATGCACGCCGATGTTCCGATCGACGCGCCGGGCAGCGGCGTCATGGGCTACATGCTCATCATGATGGCCCAGGACGGCGGCTTCCCGGTTCCCGTCGGCGGCGCGGGCCAACTCGCCGCGGCGCTCGTCAACCGCGCCACATCAGCGGGCGCCCAGGTCAAGTGTCGACAGCGAGTCGACGGGATCGACGTCCGAGGCGGCCGGGCAATTGCCGTCCACACCGCCGGCGGCGAGACCGTTCGGGTGCGCCGCGCCGTCATCGCCGACACCTCGGCTCCGCTGCTCTACCGCGAACTGCTGTCGGCCGACGCGCTACCCGGTTCGGTGCTGCAGAGTCTCGACCGATTCGTCTGGGACACCCCGGTGTTGAAGATCAACTACGCGCTCGACGCGCCCATCCCGTGGCGCTCCAAGAGCCTGAACCACGCGGGAACCGTCCATCTCGGCGCCGACCACAACGGCCTCATCCGGTGGATGGCCGACCTCAACACCGGGACGGTCCCGCTGCACCCGTTCCTGCTGTTCGGTCAGATGACCACCTCCGATCCGAGCCGCTCACCCGAGGGCACCGAAAGCGCATGGGCCTACACGCATCTGCCGCGAGGTGTCGCCGATGATGCCTCCGCCGATCAGCTGTCGGCGGCGGTGGACATGGTGTTGGAGAAGCACGCGCCGGGGTTCAGCGATCACATCGTCGGCAAGTCGATCCAGCGCCCATCGGACCTCGAGGCCAGTGATGCCAACCTGCATGCAGGCGCGGTGAACGGCGGAACGTCACAGCTGTTCCAGCAGTTGATCTTTCGCCCGTTCCCTGGCTTCGGTGGCGCCGATACGCCGGTCGAGAACGTCTATCTCGGCAGCGCAGGCGCATCTCCGGGCGGGGGAGTGCACGGTGTTTGCGGCCGCAATGCGGCACGTGCCGCATTGGCCGGCGAAGGGCGGCTGGGCTGGCCACGGCGGAAGCTCAACCGTGCGATCCTGTCGTTGATGACGCGGTGAGCGACTCTGACCGGTTGCGCGAGGTCGCCGAGAAGGTATTCGGATGGCGGACGCTGCGCCCAGAACAACTCGAGGCGATGACCGCGATTCTTGCCGGACGAGACGTGCTGGCGGTGATGCCGACTGGTTCGGGCAAGTCGGCGATCTACCAGGTTCCGGCGGTGTTGTTGCCGCGAGCGGTCATCGTGATCTCTCCCTTGATTGCGTTGCAGCACGACCAGATTGCCGCACTCGAGGAGTCGGACGCTCCCGCCGCCGTGGCGATCAACTCGCGGCAGAGCGCGAAGGCCGTCGACCGGGCGTGGGCGGCCATCGAGGATGGTGAGGCCCGGTACGTGTACCTGGGGCCGGAACAGCTCGTGAAGGACGACGTGATGAAGCGGCTGGCCGGTGTGAAGTCGTCGTTGGTCGTGGTCGACGAGGCGCACTGCGTTTCGGCGTGGGGGCACGAGTTCCGCCCGACGTACCTTCGGGTCGGTGACGCGATCGAACGCTTGGGTCGGCCGCCGGTCGCGGCGTTGACCGCAACGGCGTCGGCGGTGGTCCGCCGTGAGATCGTCGAGTTCTTGGGTCTGCGCGAGCCGACCGTGATCTCGGGCGGATTCGACCGTCCGAACATCTCGCTCGACCTCCACCATCACACGGAAGAGGCGCGCAAGCCCGACGACATTCTCGATGTAGTGCAGCAGCTCGCACAGCCGGGGTTGTTGTACTGCGCAACCCGTAAAGACACCGAGTTTTATGCCGAGGAGCTCACGCGGCGCGGTGTAGCCGCGGTCAGTTATCACGCCGGGCTGAACACCAAGCAGCGCAACGAGGTTCATGACCGCTTTCGGGATGACGAGGTCGGTGTCGTCGTCGCGACATCCGCATTCGGCATGGGCATCGACAAAGCGAACGTCCGGTTCGTAGTGCACACGTCGGTGCCGGACTCTGTCGACGCGTACTACCAGCAGGTGGGGCGCGCCGGCCGAGACGGTGGGCCTGCGGACGCGATCCTGTTCTACCGCGCCGAGGACTTGACGCTCGGAAACTTCTTCGCCACCCGCAACCCGGACGAGGAGCTGCTCACCCGCGTCTACACCGCGATGGACAACCGGAAGCCGAAGCGGCTCAAGCAACTCCGCGGCGAGGTCGACGAGCGTGGCCGTCGGCTCACCGCCTCGATCAACCTGCTCGAGCAGGCAGGCGCGGTCGAATCGTCGAAGTCAGGATTCACCAGCACGGGGATGCCGATCGAAGCGGCGATCCGCAGGGCGGTGGACATGGCGGAGATCGGGGAGCGCGTCGATCGCACGCGCGTCGAGATGATGCGGTCGTATGCCGAGACGCCGGACTGTCGCAGGCAGTTCCTGCTGGCCTACTTCGGCGATTATCTGCCGGGGCCCTGCGGCAACTGCGATCGCTGCCGCGAGGACACCGCCGTCGACCACGGTGAGCCGGCCATCGCCAGGGGGACGGCGGTCGAGCACAAAGAATGGGGCGCGGGCACCGTGCTGGGCGGGGACGCGGACCGGATCACCGTGCTGTTCGATCTCTACGGGTACCGGACGCTCGACATCGACACGGTTCGCGACAACGACCTGCTGGACGTTCGCGGATGAGTGCTAGTAGCCCGGCGTGACGACGTCTTCCAATTCCTGCAGCTCGGGGGAGGGCCCGGGTGCTGGATGAGGCGGCACCAGATTGCCGGTCGAGCCTGTGCACTCGGCGCCGCTGACGCCTGGCGGGCAGGCGTTGTTGACTGGGGAGGCGGTGTTGGGCACCAGGTATGGCACGCACGTCCCGCTGTAGAGGTCGCTGTCCTCGCCTGCCGGGCAGGCCGCCAGCTGGGTGGGGACGCTGGGTGATGTAGCGACGACGGCGGCGAATATCGGTGCCACCGCCGCGAGCGCGAACCCACCGGCGATCGTGAGCCGTCGACCGATACGAAATCTCGTCACCGCTGACATTCTCGTGCCTTTCCTAGTGGAACGACCTGCACGTCGACATTATCTTGATCTTGCCTGAGGTGCGCCAGGTCGATTTGCGCGACGATCACGCGCGGTAGCGTGCTCATCGGCACGCTGTCGACGGCGGCCCCCATAGCCCAATTGGCAGAGGCAGCGGACTTAAAATCCGCACAGTGTCGGTTCGAGTCCGACTGGGGGCACCGAGTTTGTAGCGGTCCCCGCCTTGGCGGACTGCAGGATAGAGCGGCTACCTGCGGATCAGACCATGGCGACGATGAACGCCAGAATGGCGAGAACCACCAAAATCAAGCCTGCGAGTACGAAGAATGCACCTAGCGATGCCATTCGCTGGCGTCGGTCGGCGTCGCCGTCGGTGGCTCCCTTCACCGAAGTCTTCATCGTGCTGAAGAGAGCTGACCAGTCGATGCGCGACAGTCCCCGCCGCGTGGCAGTCGTATCGCGCATGGGGCGGTCGGGAACCGTTCCCGCGCCATTGCCGTAGAACACCAGCCCGGTCAGGATCGCAATCGCCGCCAATACCAGTAACGCCACACCCAGCCCCACCATCGCACGCCTCCCATCGGATCGACACACCTGCGCACCGCATACCCAGAGGTGCCGCGGCTCGAACCGCGGCTTCCGCTCGGCTTCATGTAGGCGTGGGCCCTGCCCGGTTGTGCTGGCGGTTGACTACTGAGCCAGCGGATCACTTCCCATGCCCCGCGCTGAAAGCGGT
This sequence comes from Mycobacterium sp. E136, assembly GCF_001666865.1. Taxonomy (NCBI): domain Bacteria; kingdom Bacillati; phylum Actinomycetota; class Actinomycetes; order Mycobacteriales; family Mycobacteriaceae; genus Mycobacterium; species Mycobacterium sp. E136. The sequence continues at coordinate 5,190 of NZ_LZJE01000289.1, read as the reverse complement.
CGGTACACCAGCGAGCCGCTCATCGCATTCGCCGCCACCGCGCCAGCGAGGAACCTCAACCGATACCTAGACTCTGAGAATGCGCGTTCCTCGCCGAATCGCAGAGTTCAACAAGCGAGTCACCAATCCGGCCGCTCGCTCGATCACGCCGTGGCTTCCAAACCTCGGGACGCTCGAGCACGTCGGGCGGAAGTCGGGTAAGCGATACCGAACGCCTCTCCTGGTTTTCAGCACCCATGATGGCTACGCCATCCTCATCGGCTACGGCCCACAGACGGACTGGTTGAAGAACGTTCTGGCCGGTGGCCCGGCGGTGCTGCGCAAGCGTGGACGGTCTGTCGCGCTCGGTAACCCACGGGTGGTGAGCAAGGCCGAGGCCGCGGCGCTCGTCGTACCGCGTTCTCGGCTTCTCTACCGAGCGTTTCCCTACAACGAGGCCGCCCTGCTGCTGACGAATGTGGGCTCTGCGGGTTGATCTCTGTACCGCACCAGACCTCAAAACCGGGAAGCGGGCTCGGTCGAGCGAAACCTTCTGTGGTGTTGGAGAGGCCCGACCGGACTTAGTTACCCCCGCGCGGCGACACTCGAATCCGAGATCGCGAATCTCTCGGCCTCAGAACAGATGTCGGTGCTTTCGTAGCTCTGTACTTCCGGCGGACGCTGACCGACGCCGGCCAGCGTGCCGCGACCGGGGCGACGGTGACGGTGCTGGCCGCCGCGTTGGTCGCAACGCTATCGACCCTTCCCTGGGACGGCCAAGGATGCGGTGACGCGCTGTCCCGCTGGCACGAGTACATCGCATTACTGCTGACGGTGCAGGGCATCTTCACAGGGCTGGCCACGCTGGTCTGGCTGTTGGTCGCCAGCGCAACGGTCCCGCGGGCGTCGAAGTAGTAAAAGCCGCGGTCGAGGAGTGACCAAGTACGGATCGTCGTGGGGTCGGCTGCCAGCCCCAAATGTTCCTCACGATTGTCTTCGCGGTGTCGTTGTACTTTTCATGACGCCCGACGACCCAGTGGAGTGCGCCGGCCGGCGGAAGAAACCACACCCTGGCGTCAGGGTTTTCTCATTCTTCGGCGAGGTTGGCCGCGGATACTGGATCAGATCCAGGCGAGGAGTTGGTGATGGCATCCACCGCAGCCGAGGCGCTTCTGGCACGCCATCGGTCCAGCGGCCGCTACTTCAGTGCCGCCGGCATTCAATCGTTCGTCCTGGACGACGGGCCGCGCGATGCGCCACCAGTGGTGTGCATCCACGGCGTCCCCGCGTCCTCGTTCCTGTTTCGTAAGACGCTGCCCGAGTTGGCGAGACACGGTCTGCGCGGAATCGCGGTCGATCTGCCCGGCCTCGGGCTTGCCGAACGGCCGGTCGACGCCGACTACACCTGGACCGGACTGGGGCGGTGGATGACGGCGGCGATCGACGCCCTGGAACTCGAGCGCTTTCATCTCGTCGTACACGACATCGGCGGACCCATCGGCTTCGAAGTCGCCAGCGCGATCTCCGACAGGGTGCAATCGTTGACGTTGCTCAACACCCTCATCGACGTCGCGACCTTCCATCGGCCTTGGCCCATGGAACCGTTCGCACACCGCGGCATCGGCGAGGCCTGGCTGCAGTCGCTGCGAATCCCCGGGAGCTTCGTGTCGATCATGCGCCTGGTTGGCGTCACCCGTGACGTGCCGACCAACGAAATCCTCTGTTGGCGACCGCTTCTCTTGGGTGACGACGGCGGTCGGGCCTTTCTGAGGATCATGCGGGGCTTCGAGCTCACCGCCGATAAACAGAGCCTTTACCGCTCCGCTGTCGGGCAGCGGTCCTATCCCGTGCAGATCGTCTGGGGTGAGCGCGACAGGATGCTGCCCTGGCGGCGACAGGGTCTCGAGGCTCAGCGCGCGGCGGGCCTCGACACCGCCACGCTGCTGCCCGCCAAGCACTTCGTTCCCGAAGACCAACCCGAGCAGATTGCCGCGGCCGTCCACCGACTCGTCGAGGGCATGGGCGGGCGGGATCGGACAGGGCGATTCACTCCCTGAAGCCGAGGCAGGCCGCAATTGGCTGATCGCGGAGGGGATTCCGGCAGACCATCTGCTCATCGAGACGCAATCGCGCACCACCAGACAGAATCTCGCGTTCGCGCAACCGCTGCTTGCCGACCACGGTATTCACCGGGTCCCGATGCTGCTGCGCGAGGTGTATCACAGCGTGCACTACTTCGTGACGCGTCAGTGAAGCGCGTCGCTCCAGTAGACGTTCGCGGCCTACGCCGAGGCTGCCAGCGCTTTCTTGTCCTCGTCGGCGAAGGTGTCCTCGAGCGCCAACGGCGAGTAGTCCAGGTCGATTTCGCCGACCGGACGGCCGCGGGCGCTGCTGATCGTGCCGAAGCGGCGCATGCCCTTGTCGCTCGCGTACTGCTGGAACTCGTCCATCTGGAGATTGAACGGCACTTCGTCATACAACGCGAACCCGTCTTCGGTGTTCTTCAGCGCCAACGGGATCAGCTCATTCATCCGCTCCTCGAACACCTTCCAGTTCGAGTCGTCGGCGGCGACGTGGCGCCGGCAGGTGAACGTGCCCCACGCCATGTGACGACGTTCGTCGTCGCCGATGCGCCGCACCAACTCCTGCATGCCGGGCAGAATGCCGCGGTCCACGCAAATACGGTGCCACGCATAATATCCCGTCAGCGCCATCATGCCTTCGATGACGTGGTTGTACGTCACCGAAGCCCGCACCTGCGCAGCGGGGGACGGATCGGCGATCAACGCCTCCAGTGAACTCGGCAGTTCCTCATAGAACATCTGGCGGTAGGCCGGAAGTCCGTCGAGGTAGTGGTGCAGATCCTCGGTCAGCCCGACGGCGTCGAGCCACACGCGAAACACCTGAGTGTGCTTGGCTTCCTCGAAGGCGAACTGGGTCAAATACATCTCGTCGCCGAGGCGTCCCTCGGCGCGCATCGCCGCCATGAACGGCTGAATGTCCTGGGTGACCGCCTCCTCGCCCGCGATGAACTCCGCACACAGCTGGGCGGCCCAGTCCCGTTCGAGTTCGGTCAGCGACTCCCAGTCCTCCCGGTCGCGGGAGAAGTCGATGTCGGCCGGATTCCAGAATTTCGCATTGCCCCCGGCGAACAGCTTCAACGGGAGGCTGTCCCAGTTGAGCCCGCCCGCGTCGAGAGAGGCTGAGTTCTTGCGTGTCATCTGCTGACCTCCTTGGTCGTCTTCCGGGCTGTGCTGGTGGAAGAGAAAGCGTCCGCGAGGACGGATACGAGCCTGCGCACCGCGAGCGCCGGCTGATCGGGAGTCGGGTCGTCGAGCCCGAGGATCGGGTCCATTCCGCGCACGTAGGGCGCCAGCGCCATGTGCGGGAAGATCATCAACAGCAACGACAACAGCGCGTCGGTGTCGCAGTCGGCACGCAGGTCGCCGCGCGCATGCGCATCGCGCACCAGCGGCCGCAAGACCTCCAGGTAATGGCGGTGGATGACCGTGCGCACGGAAACCCTGGCATCGGTGTCGATTTCGAAGCTCGACGCGGCATGCAGGGCGCGGTCCTGCGGATGGTCGGCGAAATACGCCACCCAGGTGTCGAGTAGATCGGTGAGAAATTCGAAGAAGGGCCTGCCCGGGTCGAGTTCCCGGATCCGGTCTTCGATGTACGAGCGCACTCGCTGGCTGCCCAGGTCGGCGATGTATGCGTAGAGGTCGCGCTTGTCGGCGAAGTACTGGAAAAGGCTGCCTTTGGCGACCCCCGCGCGGCGCGCGATGACGTTCAGGCTGCCCTGCGAGTAGCCGTGCGCGCCGAACTCTGCCTCCGCTGCCTCGATCACAGCGGCGCGACGGCCCGGATCGACGCGGGCCCATGTCACCGTCGGCATCGGCACCTCCCAGGGATGACCACTGGTCATCTTACTGTGATCGGCGTCATGGTCAAGGGGGTGGGGCGCCCGGATTCCGGATGACCCCGGCAGCGCGAAGTGCGACGGCAGCACGGCGTGAGGTGTTGTGTAACAGCGCAATTCGCAGTGCGCACCTGGGGTGCGTGTGCCGCGGGCGGCGTCGGGTCCCGAGCAGCGGATCGGCTCGTCAACCCGCGACCGCTACCGCAGCCGCCCTACTATGTGGTCGTGCGCTACGTGTTGCGGCCGCTCAACCTGTGGTGGCGCTACTTCCCGCAACTGGCGGCGCTGTACCTGTTGGGGTGGCTCGGGCGCAAGGGCGCCATCGAGCTCGCCGCCTGGGTGGGGTGGGACAACGACGTCTGGGCCTCGCTGATCATGCCGTTCGCCGGTATGGCTCGGCTCGGTTCCTACGTGGCGATGTTCCTGGTGCTGCGCTCGGCGATACCCGCGCTCGCGGCGTTGCCCCGGCGTTCCGCCCGCAGCGTCGACGTCTTCGCCAACATCATCGTGCCGTTCTTCGCGATCTATCTGGCGTGGAAGCTGTTCGCCGAGGATTGGCTGGAGTTCGAGACGGTGGCGCTCGACTATCGCATCAACGACTCGGTGACCGCGGCTCTCACATCGAACGAGCCTCCCACCGAGCTTCATCCGGACCAGCTGCCGATCAGCACGACCACATGGATCATCATCGTCTCGGCATTGGTCCTGCGTTATGTGCTGAGCAAGCTGAAAGACAAGCTGCCCGGCTGGATGATCGCCGTCCGTGTCTACGTCGACGCTCTCTGGGTCTTCCTCACCTTGAGCTTCGCCGCGAGCGAGGGCGTCGGCTGGGTGATCAACCCGATGGGCTGGATCGGTGAGCGACGGATCGTCGTGTGGTTCAACGACACACGTGCCGAGTTGTTCTCGCACTTCGCCGGTCTGGAGGCCCTGTGGGACGCGGCGATGGCGGTGCTGCGGACGGTGTTCGGTGGAGCCACGATCCCACTTCTGTGGCTTGCCGTCGCCGGCATCGTCTACGGCGTGTCCATGCCGGACTGGCGCCGCGCGGCCCGCCGTGTCGTGGGCAGGCGCGCCGATGTGGTGATCGATCGCGCGGCGGCGAGCCGAAAGAGGCTCAAAGAGCGCGGATGGGACGTGCCCGAAACCTTCGGCGAGAAGGTGCGCTCCTGGCTGCTGTCCAAGCTCGGCAACTACCGCACAATCGTCGACTCGGCGCGCCTCATCCTTCACGGCGGCGTGTTCGCGCTGTCGTTGTACATACTCGGCTACCTCGGGTTGGCGTGGCT